>JADGAZ010000016.1 GCA_015231755.1 Magnetococcales bacterium
GACTTTGCTGATATTGTTAACCTATTTGACGCCTTTGTTGAAATCTCATGGCATTTGACGGGGTATGGCACGCCGAAGGAGTGGGCGAGTGCGCGTTACCTCTTTGTCCTCCTGCTGACCGAGGGGGATGCGCTGTTTTTGGGTGTCGGGCTGGCCGGTTGCGGTGAAATCTCTGCTCTGTTCGTAATTTCACTTCATCAACCGGCATCAGACTGAAACGGTTTTATCAACGGGCTGCTACGCATGATGACCATGGGTAACCATTTCGATAGGAACCTGTTTGCCCGTAGCCCTAGAGAAAAAAGTGAATTGTTTCAGCGTGATTTGGAGATTCTGACAGTTTCCATTAGTTGCTGAGATCCTTGCGTCTCTGCCCTGCCATTCTCCCTCTCCATGATACAGAAGCGTTCGATTGTGGTCTCTCTCGCCCCCCATCTCCCTATTCGAACCGGGTATTTGAAAACTCCAACAAAATCGCGGGTGGGGTTGAACCCCACTCACCCCCGGTGCGTGGAGTCGGAATGGAGAAGAGAGGGCAAAATGGAGAGTTCGGGGGCCGAAATGGCATTGGGCAGGCGAAAAACAGGGCGGGATCTTCTCTAAGGCTGTTTCGTAACTGTTGAATTTGTTGGGGAAATTTCAGGAGCGCGCCAGCGCGTTGACAACTAAAGAATGATAGATAAAACTAAATGGCGGAGGAGCAGGGATTCGAACCCTGGGTGGGGTCACCCCCACAACGATTTTCGAGACCGTCCCATTCGACCACTCTGGAACTCCTCCGCAGGACTGAAGCAGCGGTCAAGGGTGAGATGTTTACCTC
Organism: Magnetococcales bacterium; assembly: GCA_015231755.1. Classification (NCBI taxonomy): domain Bacteria; kingdom Pseudomonadati; phylum Pseudomonadota; class Magnetococcia; order Magnetococcales; species Magnetococcales bacterium. Next base: position 821 of record JADGAZ010000016.1, read on the forward strand.
ATTGGCTTGGGTTTGTCAAGTCTCGGACCGGGGGTTGCGAATGGTACGATAGCAGATCACCAGAAACAGGATGCCACCGATTACGGCAATCAGGCCGCCGGCGCCGGTCAAGCCCATGGCAGCCTTTTTGGTGAGGGTTTCCAGTCCCTGGGCCTCGCCGGCGGTTTTGCGTTGGATGCCCAGCATGCCCGACCAAGCCAGCCCGGCGACGTGCAACAAGGAGCCGCCGCCATACAGCCACAACTGTCGGGTCGCCCATTTCCGGTTTGGCACGTTGAATCCCAGACCGGGCAACAGGTGATAGGTCAGGCCCATATAGGCCACGGTCACCGAGACGATGGAGCCATGATAGTGGGAGGGAATGGTGACATTGATCCCCTGAATCAAAAATCCGATCACACCACCCACCCCGAACAGCACCAAGGAGAGAATCAATGCCAGTCGCAAGGGCTGAAAACGAATGTCGGGAGCGGTTTTTTTCCAGGCCATGAAGGCCGCCAATCCGGCGGGCAGGGCGGCGACACCGCCACCGTATTTCATCAAGTCGGCGAAGCCCGCCTGAAATCCCGGATCCCCGGGGATGAAACGCCAGTGCAGGATCGGCGCCAGGGCCACGGGCAGGGCGCCAAGCAGGAACAGGAAGGCCATTACCCGAGGGGTCAGACTGGGCATGCCCCCGGAGGCCGAAGCCAGCCACAACCACGCGACGATCACCAGTTGGGTATGGGTGAATTGCAGCACATGCCCGCCACCCCAGAACAAAGCCTCGTAGAAGATCACCCCGTCGAGTCCCTTGGTCAGGACTCGATAGCTCCATACCCAGGTGAGCAGCGAAATGATCAGGATGAGCAGACCGGTGCGTAGCCCGAAGCGTAACGCCCCCGCGCCTTTCGACCATCCTTCGGAAGGGCGTGAGACCAGCAGGGCGTAAAGGCTCATCACGCCGACCCCGGAGAGAAAAAGGATTAGGCCGAGGAAAAAGGCGCTGTTTTCGAGTACCGGCACATAGTTGTTCATGTAAGGGGCATCGGCCCCCAGAAACGGTGAAAAGGTGATCAGAAGGGCGCCTGTGGCGGCCACCCCCAAGGCGGCCAGTCCGATTCGTCCGGCTCCTTCCCGGAGGTTTAAACAAGCCAGCAGACCAGCGAAGGACAAAAACCATACCAGCACGGACAGATCGACATGAATCACCAGAGCGGTTTTGAAGGATCCGGTCCAGGGGATCATGTCATGGATCACCGGCATGCGGGCGATCAGAATCAGAATGACCACCAATCCGGCCCCGATCAGGGAATAAAGGGCCAGAAAGAGCCAGCCCACAGCCAGACGGCGCGCCGAACCGTCAGGAATCGGAAGGGTGTAATCATGATCCGTCATTTTGCGGGTGATCCTTTTTGCTTGGGAAAACCGGTCGATAAAGAAAGTGCGTATTGTATCCGGTTCGGGGCGGTTTGTCTTCCCTTTTACCGGTTGTCTTCCGGGGATCGGGGGATGGAGAATCCGCCGATCTTTGTGATAAGTTCCTTGCTCAAACCGGCTGGAGTCTGTCATGATTCGAGGTTCGCTCCCGTTCGTAGAGCATTCACCCGGTTTGATCTCCTTGGATTTCAGGCATGCCCCGGAATGAAACGTCCATTGTCCGACCCAGCATCCAGCCGTATTGACACGGCCCGTTTTGAGCAACTGCCCGATTTGTCCCTCTCCGAGGCGGCCTGGCTGGCCGGTGTCGCGGAAGAGGCGATGCAACGGTATCTGGAAGAGTCCAATACCCATTCCAATGCTGATGGTTTGCCTTTGTCCTCCCTGATGCGTGCGCTTTTCATGCTTCTGGGACGCAAAGAGACTCAGGCTTCCATGCTGCGACAACAACTCACCGCTGCCCTGGAAAGGGAACGGGAGCTTTCCGATACGTTGCGGACCGGATTGTTGGGTTCCGGCATTCCCTCGACGCGGGTGACGGAACCTCTCCCGCGTTTACCCGACCCTCGCCGGGTCGAACCTCCGGCTCAGCCGGTCAAAGCGGCCCCACCTGCGGCCAAAAAGAAAAAAAAGAAATGACCGCACCCATCAAGGAAATTCATCGTGCTTGACTTACTGCGCAACATCGCCATCATCGCCCACGTGGACCATGGCAAGACCACCCTGGTTGATAAACTGCTTCAACAATCCGGCACACTCGCCCAGCGGGGCGATGTCCAGGAACGGGTGATGGATTCCAACGACCTGGAACGGGAACGGGGAATCACCATTCTGGCGAAGAATACCGCCATCCAATGGCGGGAATATCGTATCAATATTGTGGACACTCCTGGCCATGCCGACTTCGGTGGTGAGGTGGAACGGGTGCTTTCCATGGTGGACTCGGTGCTGCTGCTGGTGGATGCGGTGGATGGTCCCATGCCTCAGACCCGTTTCGTCACCCGCAAGGCGTTTGACATGGGATTCAAGCCCATCGTGGTGATCAACAAGGTGGACCGGGATGGCGCCCGGCCTTTGTGGGTGCTGGATCGCACGTTCGATCTGTTCGATCGTCTGGGTGCCACGGATGAGCAGTTGGATTTTCCGGTGGTGTACGCCTCGGCTCTCGAAGGGTGGGCGTCGTTGCAGCCCGATGTCAAAGGTCGGGACATGGAAGCCCTGTTTGAAACCATCGTGGACCGCACGCCACCTCCCACGGTGGAGTTGGATGGCTATTTCCGTATGCGGGTTTCGGCGCTGGATCACAGCAATTATGTGGGAATCATCGGCATTGGCCGGGTGGAACGGGGCACGGCGGTGGCCAACAGCCTGGTGACCGTGGTGGCCCCGGACGGACAGCGTCGCAACGGCAAAATTGCCAAGATTTACAGCTTTCTCGGCCTGGAGCGCATCGAGGTGCAGTTTGCCCGGGCCGGCGAGATCATCGCCTTCACCGGGGTGGAAGGGTTGGGGATTTCCGACACTCTGTGTCATGTCGAGCATGTCGAGCCGTTGCCGGCTTTGGCGGTGGACCAGCCGACGGTGAGCATGACCTTTCAGGTCAACGACTCTCCCATGGCGGGTCAGGAGGGGAAATTCGTCACCAGCCGTCAATTGCGGGAGAGGCTTTTCAAGGAGTTGGAACACAACGTCGCCCTGCGGGTCGAAGAGACCGACAACAGCGATCGTTTCCGGGTATCGGGTCGGGGGGAGCTGCATCTGTCCATTCTGATCGAGAACATGCGGCGCGAAGGGTACGAACTGGGAGTCTCCCGGCCCGAGGTGATCCTGCGCAACATCGACGGGGAGTTCAAGGAACCATACGAATACCTCACCGTGGATGTGGAGGAGACCCATCAGGGTCCGGTCATGGAAGCGTTGGGCATGCGGCGTGGCGATTTGAAGGATATGGTTCCGGATGGTCGGGGTCGGGTCCGGCTCGATTATATCATTCCCGCCCGTGGCCTGATCGGTTTCCAGACCGAATTCCGGACCATGACCTCGGGAACTGGTCTGATTTCGCGGATTTTCCATGAATACGGTCCCCTGACCCAGGCCAATCTGGGAGGACGCCGCAACGGGGTGCTGATCGCCATGGATGTGGGCAAGACCGTGGCTTATGCCTTGTGGAACCTTCAGGAACGGGGCCGTCTGTTCGTGCCTCCGGGGGTTCCGGTCTACGAGGGGATGATCATCGGCATCAACAGTCGCAATCAGGATCTGGTGGTCAATCCCATGAAGGGCAAGCAGTTGACCAACATTCGCGCATCGGGTTCCGACGACGCCATTTTGCTGACCCCGCATATGAACTACTCTTTGGAGCAGTGCCTGGAGTTCATCAACGACGATGAACTGGTGGAGGTGACTCCCAAGAGCCTGCGCATGCGCAAGAAATTGCTCAAGGAACACGAACGCAAGAGGGGGCAGCGCGGGGTCTGACGATTTTGTCATGGTTGGAAAAGGGGAGGGGGGGCCAAGAGAATGATGACACGAAAGGAAGTGGCAACACTGCGGGAGGCGGCGGAGCAGGGTGAGGCCAAGGCCCAATGTCAACTTGGCACCCTGCACCTCAAGGGGGATCAGGATGGCGTCTCCAAGGATGACAAGGAGGCGTTGAAGTGGTTCCGGTTGGCGGCTGAACAGGGGCATCCCCTGGCCCAGCAGAATCTGGGCATGCTGTATCATCAGGGCAAGGGGGTGCCGAAGAATGGTCCTTTGGCCATCAAGTGGTTTCGTCTGGCCGCCGAGCAGGGCGCGGTACACGCTCAGTACAATCTGGGGGTGATCCTGGAGGCGGGCAAACTGGTTCCGGTCAATCTGCAGGAGGCGGTCCGGTGGTTTCGTCTGGCCGCCGAGCAGGGCAATGCCCACGCCCAGTATCATTTGGGTCTGAGCCATCGTCAGGGCAAGGGAGTGCCCAGGGATGAGCGGGAGGCGGTTCGGTGGTTTCATCTGGCCGCCGAGCAGGGATTGGCTTTGGCCTGTTTCAATCTGGGACTGATGTACGATGCCGGAGAAGGCGTGGCCAAATCCTCCCAACTGGCATTGAAATGGTTCCGGGCGGCTGCCGATCAAGGTTTGGCTCAGGCCCGGCTACAGTTGAGCCGGGTTTACAGCGAAGGCCGGGGGGTGGACCGGGATGACGCGGAGGCGGCCCGCTGGTGTCGTCAGGCCGCCGAACAGGGATATGACATGGCCCAGTTGAACTATGGTTGCATGCTCGCCATGGGGCAGGGGGTGCCGGAAGATCATGCCCAGGCCTACATGTGGCTGGAGTTGGCCGCCATGCAGGGCAACGCCGAGGCCGTCGCGCGGCGGGATCACTTGGCAGAGGTGATGAGTCCGGTCCGCATCGGACAGGCCCAATCCCGGGCGCGCCAGTGGAGACCCGCCGGACGTTGAACGATCCCTGTTTTGGAGGAATATAAACTTTTGAAAGAAAAGAAGGGGTCTGGGGAATTCATTCCCCAGGGTCTTGGTTTTTTTTAATTAATAAAATTTTGTGTTTTTAAAGTCCCAAGGGCTTCGCCCTTGGATTCCACCAGGGGCCATTGGCCCCTGGACCCCATCAGTGAGTCAAATCACGTACTTTCGTGACGTGCTGGTCTTTTTTTTGCATCGTGATGGATGGTCCATCTTGAGTTGATGCGTCTTTTGACGCTGACAAGGATGATCACTATCTTAAGCCATCAGGGGACAAACGATGCACGCTTCCACCCTCTCCGATTCCATGCGTTTGACCAATCCGGGGCTGCATGCCCAGGCTTTGCTCGAAGCCAACGAGGAGCGGATCAATGCCCTTCACCACACCCTGAAACTGCTCGAAAGCGAGCGCCGCACCCTGTGTGGTCAATTGCAGAGTCAGGTTGGTCTTTCGGCCAGCGAAATCAATTGGTTGTTTCGTCCCGCCGCCCCTCTGGGGGAACACCACTATTTCGCGGACCGTCTTGGCGTGATGCACGGAAGCTGTTAAAGAAAAGCTTTCCCGCCATCGATGGATGACCCCGGGCGGCAGGAGGTGGCGCCGCCCGGGGTTGGTTTATTGCAGGTTTGGGCTGGAACGTCGGTGATTTTGACCCATGGCCAGAATTTCCGGTGTTTCATCTGTCTTCAAAGCGGGTGCCAAGCGGCATGGAGTTTATTGCCGCTCTCTGCGGTCGCATCAATGGGGCGCCGACCACACGGTCCGGTTCACATAGTCGATATAGCTCAAGACAATGCGCAGCATCTGTTTGGAGACGGCTCCGGCTTCGTAGTCTGCCACGGGCCGCATGACCCGTTTGGTCCGGTCGTGCTGGGCGATGATCACCCGGACCGCATCCAGCACCCGATCTTTTTTCAGTCCGCTCATGATCAGTGTGCCCACATCCATTCCTTCCGGACGCTCATGGGCGTTGCGAATGGTGATGGCGGGCAGATTCAGCAGGGATCCTTCCTCGGTGATGGTGCCGCTGTCCGACACCACGCACAACGCCTCCATTTGCAACTTGATGTAGTCGCAGAAGCCGAAGGGTTTGAGAAATTGAATGTGGCGGTTCAACTGGCCCAGTTGCAGTGCGTCGAGCCGTTTCCGGGTGCGGGGGTGGGTGGAAACGATCACCGGAATGTTGTACTGCTCCGCCAGGGCGTTGAGGGTTTCGACCATATCCAGCAGGTTTTGCGGGGTATCGACATTCTCTTCCCGATGGGCGCTGACGATGAAAAATTGACCCGCTTTCAGTCCCATGCGTTGCAGCGCATCCGACTGTTCGATTTTCGGCATGTAGTGATCCAGCACCTCACGCATGTGGGAGCCGGTCTTGATGATGGTCTCGGGACGGATGCCTTCGGCGATCAGGTAACGGCGGGCATGCTCGGTGAGCACCAGATTGATGTCGCTGAGGTGGTCGAGGACCTTGCGGTTCAACTCTTCCGGCACCCGCTGGTCGAAGCAGCGGTTGCCCGCCTCCATGTGGAACACCGGAATCTTGCGGCGTTTGGCGGCAATCACCGCCAGACAGGAGTTGGTATCCCCGTAGAGCATCACCCCATCCGGTTTTTCCTGTTCCATCACCAAGTCGGCCTTTTCGATCACCCGGGCAATGGTCTGGGCCGCATTTTCCCCCACCGCTTCGAGAAAATGATCCGGTTTGCGGATTCCCAGGTCTTCAAAGAACAGTTGGTTCAGTTCATAGTCGAAGTTCTGGCCGGTATGCACCAGAATGTGTCGGGTGTGTTGGTCGAACTCGGCAATCACCCGGCTCATCTTGATCAGTTCGGGCCGAGTGCCCACAATGGTCATGATTTTAAACATTTTTCAATTCTTCCTTGATGTAATCCAGTTTCATCAGCAACGTTTTGACCTGTTCCACATTCAGGCGATGGGTGCTGTGTGACGTGTAATCGTCCTGATGCGAAATTTTTTCTTCGCCTTCGCTGAAATATTTCGCGTAGTTGAGATTGCGGTTGTCGGCGGGGATGCGATAGTACCCCCCCAGATCCTGGGCATGGGCCATCTCTTCCCGGGAGATGAGGGACTCGTACAGTTTTTCTCCGTGACGGGTTCCGATGATGCGAATCGGGTTGTCCTTCTGGAAGAGTTCCTGGAGCGCCTGCGCCAGAACCGCCACGGTGGAAGCCGGGGCTTTTTGCACGAAGATGTCCCCCTGCTGGCCGTGCTCGTAGGCGTACAGCACCAGATCCACCGAGTCTTCCAGAGACATGAGGAAGCGGGTCATGTTGGGATCGGTCACGGTCAGGGGTTTGTTTTCCTTGAGCTGGGAGACGAACAGCGGAATCACCGATCCACGGGAGGCCATGACATTGCCATAGCGGGTGGCGCAGAATACTGTTTCTCCTTCTTCTTGCATGCGGGCCTTGGCGATCATCAATTTTTCCGCCATGGCTTTGGAAATGCCCATGGCGTTGATGGGATAGACCGCCTTGTCCGTACTCAGCACCACCACCCGTTTGACCCCGTTGGCCGTGGCGGCGTTCAACACGTTTTCGGTGCCGGTCACGTTGGTGCGTACCGCTTCCATGGGATAGAACTCACACGAGGGCACCTGTTTCAGGGCGGCGGCATGGAAGACATATTCCACCCCTTTCATCGCCTGATGCACGCTGTCGTAATCCCGGATGTCGCCGATGTAGAACTTGAGCTTGTTGTGATTCATCGCGATGCGCATGTCTTCCTGCTTTTTTTCATCGCGGCTGAAAATGCGGATTTCGCGCACATCGGTCTTCAGAAAACGATTGAGCACGGTATTCCCGAAAGAACCCGTGCCACCTGTGATCATCAGCACTTTATCTTTGAACATGGCAGGTCCAGGCTTATTGGTAGGTATGCATGATGTGGATCAATTCAGGCCACCCGGGGGCGTGATAGCCTGTCGCCAGTTGAAAGCGTTGCGCGTTGAGGGAGCGGTCGATGACCAGACGGTCATCCGCTTCGATCTCGATGGTTTTGCCATACACGTCGGCGATCAGGCGCAGCAGGTCGAACTTGTTGATCGGTTCCGCCGCGACATGATACAGACCGGACAGTTCCGGATTGGGGATCACCACATCACGAATCACCTGGGCGAAAACCACCGTGGGCAATCCGGAAAAAATGGCGCGGGTGAACCCCTTGCAGCGTCCCTGCTGGGCCAGGAACCAGTCCAGCAGGCCGTATTGGCTTTGCAGTTCGTGTCCGATGGTAGAGGTGCGCAGGGTCACGGCGCCGGGCTGGTGGAGTTCCCCCAGGGCTTTGGATTTGCCGTAAACATCCCGGGCGTCGGCGAAATCCGACTCCACATATCCGCCTTTCTCGCCGGAAAAGACACAATCGGTGCTGACATGGATCAAGCGGGCGCCCGCCAGTTTGCACACTCTGGCCAGACGGTGGGGCATCAGGGCGTTGATGGGCAGGGTGATCAGTGGATCATCTGCTTCGGGTTTGTGTTTGGTCAGGCCGGCGCAGTTGATTACCACCTGGGGGCGAACGCGGTCCAGGACGGAAACCAGGGAATCGAAGGCTTCCAGCTCAATGCCGTGGATCAACCGGTCGGCGATGGGAGGGGCAAAGAACCGTTTCACCGTCGGATCGCGGACGCTGCCAAACACCTCCCAGTCCTGTTTTTCGCTGAGCACACGCAGTACGGTACTGCCGATCATGCCGCTGGCACCCAACACTAATGCTTTCATGATGACGCCTTGGAACCGTTTCAGTTAACGAGTATTTCCGGTCGGGTGACAGGTTTCGGGTGATTCGTTTCCTCACACAGCGGGTTCCCGGATGTGGTCGATGCGGATGGGCCGCGGTCGCTCAAGCGGGGGATGATGCTGGATGTGGGTGACACGATTGAGAATCGTCTGACGATTTTGGTGATGCCTCCAGATGGATAATTTTCTCAAAGAGCGGTTGCAGTGTCAATGGTGGAGGGACATTCCCCGGGAATGGGAATTCCGATTCGGGTTGATGGTACGCCTTCCGGTTTTTTGGACCGTGGGTTTTCGACGGTTGAGTGGATTATGCGGCGTTCGGTTTTTTTATTGATCAGAACCCTTGGCAGTGTCAGCCTTGTGAGGCACACTTTAGAGTGCTAAGTCGCAATTTTTCAAACCGTCAAGAGGGTGAATCATGAGCATACCCGGATCGGCTTTTGACCGATTGAGTGGCGATCTGACAATGGATGATTTCCGGAACATCGTAGATCAGGCAGAGCAGGGGGATGCCGAAGCGCAATTTTTTCTGGGTTTCACCTCTCAGGACGGCGGGGATACGCCCCGGGACGATCAAAAAGCGGTATTCTGGTGGACCAAGGCGGCGCAGCAGGGACATGCCAAGGCCCAACTCAATCTGGGCATCATGTACGAAAACGGTCGTGCGGTTCCCAAAGACGACGAACAGGCGGCCTACTGGTATCGTCAGGCCTCCAATCAGGGGAACCCGGGGGCGCAACTGAATCTGGGTATTCTTTATGACGAGGGGCGTGGTTTGCCTTTGGATCCCAGACAGGCGGTGTTCTGGTGGAGCAAGGCAGCGGCGCAGGGCAATGTCGGTGCGCAGTTGAATCTGGGCATCATGTATGAAAAAGGACGCGGGGTCTCCCAGGATGATGTGCTGGCGGTCTACTGGTGGACCAAGGCGGCGGAACAGGGGAATGCCAGTGCCCGGTTGAATCTCGGCATTCTGTTTGAAGAGGGGCGCGGCGTGCCGCAGGACTCCGTCCGGGCGGTTTACCTGTGGAGCAAGGCGGCGGAACAAGGCGAGGCCAAGGCCCAGTTCAATCTTGGCGTCATGTACGAACAGGGACGCGGTGGTCTGCCCAAAGACGAGCAACAGGCTTTGCATTGGTGGCGCAAGGCGGCGGAACAAGGGTATCCGAAGGCCCAGTTCAACCTTGGTGTGGTGTACGAGCATGGCTCGGGGGTGCCACAGGATGGTCAGCAGGCGTTGTTCTGGTATCTCAAGGCGGCGGGAGAGGGGGAGTCCGAGGCTCAATTTAATCTGGGCGCCATGTTCGCCCAGGGACGGGGTGGGCTGCCCCAGGATGATGCCCAGGCGGTACACTGGTACCGCAAGGCGGCGGAACAGGGGCACGCGGAGGCCCAATACAATCTGGGCAACCTGTATGTGAAAGGACGGGGTCTCCCCAACGATGACGAACAGGCGGTCTTGTGGTGGCGACAGGCGGCGGAACGGGGGGATGTGCGGGCGCGGTACAATTTGGGGGTGATGCATGAAAGAGGCCGTGGCGGTTTGCCGCAGGACGACGAGCAGGCGGTCTTGTGGTGGCGTCTGGCGGCGGAACAGGGGGATGTCAAGGCCCAGTACAACCTCGGGGTGATGTACGAACAGGGTCGGGGCGGTCTGCCCAAAGACGGGGCGGAGGCGGTAGTCTGGTATCGTCAGGCGGCGGACCAGGAGAGTGTGGAAGCCCGTTTCAATCTCGGCATTCTGTACGAGCAGGGTGTAGAGGTGGATCGGGACGACTTTCAGGCGGTGTACTGGTTCAAGAAGGCGGCGGAACTGGGAGATGCCAAGGCCCAATACAATCTGGGGATTTTGTGCGGCCTGGGGCGGGGCGGGGCCAGAGACGACAGTCAGGCGGTCTTCTGGTTTCGTCTGGCGGCGGACCAGGGACACGCCAAGGCCCAGTTCAATCTGGGCATCCTGTACGAGAGTGGTCGGGGTGGATTGCCCAGGGATGATCAGCAGGCCGTATTCTGGTGGCGGAAAGCGGCGGACCAGGGCCATGCCAAGGCCCAGTTCAACCTCGGGATCATGTTCGAAAACGGTCGCGGGGTTTTGAAGGATTTCACCCAGGCCCAGTTCTGGTATCGCCAGTCGGCGGATCAGGGAAATGCCAAGGCCCAGTTGAATCTTGGCTTCATGTGTGCGGATGCCCGGGGCATGCCCAAGGATGACCGGCAGGCTTTGACCTGGTTTTTCAAGGCCGCGCAGCAGGGGGATCCCGTGGCCCAGTACAATCTGGGGATCGCGTATGATACTTGGTCGGAATTGGCCGCGGACGCCAAGCAGGCGGCATTTTGGTATCGTCAATCCGCCAACCAGGGACATGCCGGTGCCCAGTTCAATCTGGCGATCAAGAACGCCAACGGCGACGGTGTGCCGAAAGATATGATCCAGTCGGTCTACTGGTTCCACAAGGCGGCGGACCAGGGGCATGCCGGGGCGCAGTTCAATCTCGGGGTGATGTATGCCATCGGGCGCGGTGTGGCTCACAACGACGAGTTGGCGGTCAGTTGGTATCGCAAGGCGGCCCAGCAGGGAGAAGCCAATGCCCAGTCCAATCTGGGCTTCATGTACGAACACGGATACGGGGTGCAGAAAGATGACAAACAGGCCTTCTCCTGGTATCGTTTGTCGGCGGATCAAGGACATGCGGGAGCGCAAATGAATCTGGGCACCTTGTACCTCAATGGTCGGGGTGTGAGTCAGGATTACGTACAGGCGTATGCGTGGCTGGACTTGGCCGCGTCGCAGGGGTTGGGGGATGCCATGGAAACCCGTCAATCGATCACCCGACACATGTCCCCGGAGCAGATCGAGGCGGCGCAACAGATGGCGCACGCCTGGGCTGAGAAACGGCCCTTCCTGGCGAGTGATGCCGCTGTCGGTGGTCGTGTCGGCATGGTGGTGGACGGATTCAATGCAACCGTGCATTTTTGACATCCAAAGACTGACACGGTTTCCTGTGCGGAGCTGGATTCGCCCATGTTGAGAATTTCGACCATCTGGTTTCTTCTGGTGCTTTCCTCCCCCTGGATCGTCATGCTTGGGGAGGAGAAATACCAGGTTGACGGGTGGTTGGCGATTGGACTGTATGAATTTGATTTGGCGGATGGTCTGTTCCGTTCTCTTTATTATTTTGTTGTTACAGTCCCGATTATTATCATGTTGTATCTGGGCAGGCCGAAACCTCAGAAGAACAGAAAGTTCATCTTTACAACACGATTTACAATCAGGATGTATCATATTGCTTTCATGATTCTGTTTTGTCTGGTTGCCTTTTATTTCAATCTGGGTATCACCGGGGTGGAAACCGATACCGGAGGCTGGAGGCTGTCGGGAATTGCCCATTACATTAGAAGTTATATTTTTTTATTGATCATTGCTATCTATGTGTTCGGGAAGCGTCCTCCTTCTATTCTGATTATTTTTATCTATTCCACGATTTCGGGCATCACGGCGGGATCCCGTTTTGTCGCGGTGGCTCCTCTGATGTTGTACCTGATGCGGTTGTTTTATGGCGAGGAGGGGGTGAAGAGAAACATACATCTGGCACTTTCCATGTTGATGATGTTCGCGCTGTTCGCCGCGGTGACCACTTCCAGACTGGTCTTGTTGGACGACCATTATTCTTTCGAGAATCTCTTCTTGTTGATTTCAGAATTGGATATGGATGATGTGGAAATTCTGTACCAGGGGTTCAATCAGCTTTTCTTGCGGTTGGGATTGGGACGGGATGTGATTCTTTCCTACGAGGTGGGGGAGAGGGATATCTGTCATTATTATTATGGATTGTATTTTAATGCCAGTTCATGCTTCAATCCGCCAATGGATTTTTATGGGTTGAGCCTCGCAACGGATAAATTCTATTTGGGAAATCCGATGCTGAGTAGTGTCTTCGTGGTCTCGAATGAATTTTTTGTGAAAATGGGTGCGGCACTGTTGTACGGGCTTGAAGCTTTCTTGATTTGTTTTGTCGTCAATTATTGTTTGAGAGGGATCCCCATTGGTGCGATCCTGGTTCATCCATTGTATTTTCTGCTTGTAGTTTTTGTTCTGGTTGGCCCCATCTTTTTTGCTGTCTATTTGATGTATGCGATTATATTTCTTTCTGTTTCTTATATCGTTGTGACCCGGTTCTATCGCGCTTTGAGAGCCGGATTGCTCACCGGTTAATGTTGGTTTTTGGAGGATGATTGCACACAAGATGAATGGACCGATGATCCTTTATGGAACCGCCTGGAAAAAAGAGCAGACGGCAAGGCTGGTGGAAGAGGCCATTGATCTGGGCTTTCGGGCCATCGACACCGCCTGTCAACCCAGGCACTACCATGAGGCCGGAGTGGGGCAGGGAGTGGCGGCGTGTTTGCAACGGGGGGTGGCCCGGGCCGACCTTTATTTGCAGACCAAGTTCACCTCCCTGGATGGTCAGGATCCCCGCACCGTGCCTTATGATCCCAAGGCGCCTCTGGCGGAACAGGTGGTCCAATCCTTTCGGGTTTCTCTTGAGAATCTGCAAACCACCTATCTGGACTGTCTGGTCCTGCACTCCCCCATGCCCACGCTGGTGCAGACCCTGGAAGTCTGGCAGGTGATGGAGCGGTTGGTCGGGGAGGGGGGGGTGCGACAACTGGGTATCAGCAACTGCTATGATCTCAATCTGTTGGACGGTCTGACCAAAGCCGTCCGGATCAAGCCGGCAGTGGTCCAGAATCGTTTTTACGCGGCCACCGGATACGATCGGGGCATTCGTGCGTATTGTCGACAACAGGGGATGGTGTATCAAAGCTTCTGGACTTTGACCGCCAATCCTGCGCTTTTGTCCCATCCCGTCCTGACCGCCTTGGCCGGGCAGTATCAACGCACGGTCCCCCAGGTGTTTTTCCGCTATTTGACCCAGGTTGGGGTTTCCCCTTTGACCGGAACCACCTCGGCCACGCATATGCGCGAGGATCTGGAAATTTTTGCGTTCGAGTTGACCGAGGCCGATTGCCAAACCATCACGGTTTTGCTGGAGTCGGTGGAGCGGAATTGAACCGGCCCTGAAAAAGGCATAGGGGCGCAGTCATGTGGTTTTTCTTTGCGTGTCGATACAGGAGATTGTGATGTCGGAATTGACGATTACGGGTGAAATCGATCCGTTTTTGCACGTGGCGTTGCAAAAAGGGGAATCGATTCTGGCGGAGTCCAATGCCATGGTCATGATGGAAGAGACCCTGACCCTGGACGGAACCTTGGGAAATCAAGGCATTCTGGGATCTTTGGTCCGGCGTTTCGCCAACGAGGAGAGCATGTTTCAGCAAAAGATCACCGCCCAGAACGGGCCGGGGGATCTTTTGCTGGCCGCGCCTTTTCCGGGGGGCATGCATCTGCTGGATATCGGGCAGCGACAATTTTTTCTGGCCGATGGGGCTTTTCTGGCCTGCACCGAGGGGGTGGTTGTGAAATCGGCGACCCAGAGTCTGGGGCATGCCCTGTTTGGTGGCACCGGTGGATTTTTCATCCAGAAAACCGAGGGACGGGGCAAACTGGCGGTGGCGGCTTTCGGGTCGGTGTTTTTGTTGGATGTGAAGCCGGGACAGCCCCTCACCATCGACAACGAACACATCGTCGCCTGGGAAACCACCCTGGAATATGAGGTCTCCACCCCCAACAGCGGACGGGGTTTTCTGGGCGGTCTGTTGAGCGCGGCCACCAGTGGGGAGTCGCTGGTCTTGCGGTTCACCGGTCAGGGACAGATTCTGTTGGCTTCCCGCAACAAGAAAACCCTGGTGGCTTGGCTTGCGGAAAATCTGCCCAAGCCCAGCGGTTCGTAAACCGGTGAGGTGGGGCCGCCGGAGCGGCTTCAAAAGGGGTGAGCGCTTTGAAGTCCATTTTTGACGCGGCCCTGGCAACGGTCATGGCCGAGCGGGTGGCGGCCCATCATCCGGATTTCGACGCGGCCCGTTTTGTCGCGGCAGTGGTGGCGGACCTTCCCGGCCTGGAACTCAAGGCCCGAGTGCAACGTTTGGCCGATGGGTTGCGGGAGCATCTGCCTGCGGATTTTCCCGCAGCCCTGGCGATCCTGCTGGCCAGCATGGGCGCAGACGATGGCACGGGGGGAATCGAGGGCGAGGGGTATGACGGATTCCGCCATTGGCCGTTTTTGGACTTTGTGGGCCGCTACGGTCTGGACCATCCCGTTTTGGCCTTGGATGCTTTGGAGCGGATGACGCTTTATTTTAGCGCCGAGTTCGCCATTCGGCCTTACATTCTGAACCATCCAGAGTTGACCTTGCAGCGGATGGGTCAATGGACGCGTCATCCGGACTGGCGGGTGCGGCGTTTGGCTTCCGAAGGCTCCCGCCCCCGATTGCCTTGGGGGATGCGTTTGTCTCCTTTCATCGCGGATCCCTCCCTTGGCTTGGCCATCATCGAACCGTTGTGTGTGGATCCTCATCCCGTGGTGCGGCGTTCGGTGGCCAATCATCTCAACGATGTGGCCAAGGATCATCCCGTGCGGGCGGTAGAGACCGCGAGACGCTGGCAGGCCAACGGTGACGCCGGAACCCGTTGGATCGTGGGGCACGGGTTGCGCACCCTGATCAAACAGGGGGATCCGGGGGCTTTGGCGCTGATGGGTTTTGCTGCCGGTGGGCAACCCCCGACGGTAACGCTGTTTCGTTTGGAGCGGGAACGGATCGTGCTGGGGGAGAGTCTTGATTTCAGGGTGGATTTGTCCTGCCTGGAGGCGGGTCGTCTTTCCATCGATTATGTGGTTCATCATCAGCGCCAGCGGGGAACGCTTTCTCCCAAGGTGTTCAAGTGGGTCTGTCGGGAGGTCGCTTCTGGCCAGATCCTGCACCTTGAAAAACGTCATCCCATCCGACCCATCACCACCCGCCGTTATTATCCGGGGAGCCATCGTGTCGAGGTGGTGGTCAACGGGGTGGTGGTGTGCGGGGCCGGGTTTGAACTGGTGATGCCGGAGTGAGGATGGGGATGGGTTGAATCGTCCCACCCCGGCTTTGCAAGAGGCCCTTCTTAAAGGGCGCGAGCCGGGGTGGAACGATTTCCGGTGGATCAGCGGTGCTGCACGGCGTCGCGGATCACGTCGAGCATTTTGGAGTCTTCGATGGTGGGCAGTTCGCCGGGATCCCGTCCTTCGGCGATGGCCAGAATGGCCCGGCGGATTACCTTGCCGGAGCGGGTTTTGGGCAGGCCCGGCACCACATGGAGAAATTTGGGCTTGGCGATGCCGCCGATCTGACGGGCCACCACGGCTTTGAGTTCGTCTTCGGTGGGAATGGCGGCATGGCTCATCAACACCACGAAGGCTTCGATCTCCTGTCCTTTCAGATCATCCTTGATGCCCACCGCCGCGGCTTCCGCCACAGACGGATGGGTACACAAGGCTTCTTCCACCTCCCGCGTGCCCAGTCGGTGCCCCGCCACGTTGATGACATCGTCGTTGCGGCCCATGATGAAATAATAGCCGTCGTCATCGTAGATGGCATAGTCGAAGGTGGCATAGAGCATCTGCCGGGCGCTGGAAAAATAGGTCTGCACGAAACGGGCGTCGTCGCCCCAGATCGTGCTCATGCATCCCGGCGGCAAGGGAGGCCGGATCATCAGGGAGCCTTTGGTATTGGGACCCAGTTCGGCACCGCTTTCGTCCAGCAGCACCGTATCGTAGCCGAAGGCCGGTTTGGTCGGCGAGCCGAATTTCAATTCCATCAGCCCCAGACCGGCAAAATTGGTGAGGATCGGCCAGCCGGTTTCGGTTTGCCAGTAGTTGTCCACCACCGGGATGCCCAGGGCCTCGGTGACCCAGCGATGGGTCTCTTTGTCCAAAGGCTCTCCCGCCAGAAACAGGGTGCGCAACGAGGACAGATCGTGGGCGTGGATCCAATCGGCACCGGTTTTCTTCAGCAACCGGATGGCGGTGGGGGAGGTGAACAGGCAACTGACCCGATAATCGGCCACCAACGACCACCAGATGCCTGGATCGGGTCGGATGGGCAGACCTTCGTAGAGAATGGTGGTGGCTCCGGTGAGCAGTGGCGCGTAGACGATATAGGAATGCCCCACCACCCAGCCGATATCGGAACCGGCGAACATCACTTCACCGGGCTGCACCCCATAGATCCACTTCATCGATTGCCGCATGGCCACCATGTGACCACCGGTATCCCGCTGCGCCCCCTTGGGACGACCTGTGGTGCCGGAGGTGTAGAGGATATAGGAGGGATGGGAGGATTCAACCCATACCGGGGGCACTTCTCGGCCCGCATGGCGGGCGATGGCGGAGGCGAAGTCGATTTCGCCGTCGATCGGGCAGGGCGTTGCGGCCAATCCCCGATTGATCACCAGCACCTGTGGCCGGTCCACGGCGATGGCGGCCAGTCCTTCCACCAGCAGGGGCTTGTAGGGGGTCACTTTGCCTCCCCGCATGCCCGCGTCGGCGGTGATGATCAGTTTCGGACTGGCGTCGTCGATGCGGGAGGCCAGCGCCAGAGCGGCAAAACCGCCGAACACCACCGAGTGAACCGCGCCGATGCGCACGCAGGCCATCATGGCCACGATGGCTTCGGGAATCATCGGCAGATAGATCAACACCCGATCCCCGGAGACGATCCCCAATTCCAGCAGCAGGGAGGCCATTTCGTTGACCTGCCGGTAAAGCTCCCGATAGCTCACCTCCTGCCGTTGATCCACTTCGGTGGAGACCCAGATGATGGCGGTCTGATCGCCCCGTTCCTCCAGGTGACGATCCACCGCGTTGTAGCAGATGTTGGTCAATCCTCCCGGAAACCATTGGGCAAACGGGGGATTGTCGTAATCCAGCACCCGGTCGAAGGGTTTGTGCCAATGGATCAGTTCCGCCTGTTCCCGCCAGAAGGCTTCCCGGTCGTCGATGGAACGGCGATACATGGTTGCATACAGTTCTGCGTTGTTCATGCCCTGCCCACTCCTTGATTTGGAAAGTGTCATGCTGAAAAAGGATCGACCAGCACCCGTCCCCGTACCCGGCCGGTCAGGAGATCCAGACAGGCCGCCGGTGTTTGTGCCAACGAAACCGTGCGATCGATAAAGTGTGCATAACCATCCTGCGGGATGATCCGGGCCAGACGGTTCCAGGCCGCTTGGCGTGTCGCCGGAGCGATCATCACCGAATCGATCCCCTGCAAACGGATGTTGCGCAGGATGAATGGAAAGACCGAAGCGGGCAGGGAGGAGTCATCCGCCAGTCCACAGGCGGCCACCGTGCCGCCATGGCGAATGTGCTTGAGCACTCCCGCCAGGGTGGCCCCGCCGGCCACGTCGATGGCGCCGCTCCAGCGTTGGGCATCCAGGGGTTTGGTGGAGGCGGTCAATTCCGACCGGTGGATCACCGTGGTCGCTCCGAGTTGACGCAGATACTCTCCATGGGTCAACCGTCCGGTGGCCGCGCAGACCCGATAACCCAGTCGCGCCAGCAACACCACGGCCCAGCCGCCCACCCCGCCGGAAGCGCCGGTCACCAGCACCTCTTTGTCGTCGGGACGCACCCCTCCCGCCTCCAGGGCCGCCACCCCCAGCATGGCGGTCAGACCCGCCGTGCCCAGGAGCATGGCCTGTTCCAGGGTCATCTCCGCCGGCAGCGCGGTCAACCATTCTCCCGGCAGTCGGGCGTATTGGGCAAAGCCCCCGTGCCGGTTTTCCCCCATGCCGTATCCGGTGCCGATCACTCGGTCTCCCGGATGCCAGTCGGGATCGGTTGAGGTGACCACCTCCCCCGCCAGATCGACTCCGGGAACCATGGGAAAACGTCGGATGATCGGGCCTTTGCCGGTGACCGCCAGGGCGTCTTTGTAGTTGATGCCAGAGCGCGCCACCCGCACCACCACGTCTCCTGGCGGCAGATCGGACACCTCCAGGGTGGTCAGTTGGGGCTGGGTGGTTCCGGTTTCATCTTGTTCCAGCAGCAATACTGTGTTTTGCATCATGAAAGACCTTTTGCAATCGTCGTGACGGAACCGGGTCGGCAGGGAGGACCGGGGGCGCAGGTCAAAGGCAAAACCTTGGGAGAGGAATCTCCCAAACCCGCTCTTTTTTTTCAATGGTTGAAAAAATGAAAAGGTTGAAGGGGTCAGGATCGGGTCGGGTTGAGGGGAGGGATCCCCCTCAACCCGACGGTCAAACGATCCGAAAGCATCCGGCGCAATATGCGCTTGCGCCGGATTCAAGGCATCAGTCTCTGGCCACGCACAAGGCGATGCCCATGCCGCCACCGATGCACAGGGTCGCCAGACCCTTGCGGGCGTTGCGGCGTTGCATTTCGTACAGCAAGGTCACCAGAATGCGGGCACCCGACGCGCCCACCGGATGACCCAGGGCAATGGCGCCACCATTGACATTCACCTTGGACAGATCCCAGCCCATGTCCTTGTTGACCGCCAGGGCCTGCGCGGCGAAGGCTTCGTTGGCTTCGATCAGATCCAGGTCGTCGATGGTCCAGCCCGCCTTGGACAGGGCCAGACGGCTGGACGGAATGGGACCGGTACCCATGATGGCCGGATCCACGCCGCAAGAGGCCCAGGAAACAATGCGGGCCAGGGGTTGCAGACCCCGTTTGGCGGCGTTTTCCGCGCTCATCAGCACCGCCACCGCCGCGCCGTCGTTGATGCCGGAGGCGTTGCCGGCGGTCACGGTGCCTTCCTTGTCGAAGGCGGCCCGCAGCTTGGCCAAGCTCTCCGCCGTGGTGCCGTGCTTGGGATGCTCGTCGGTGTCGATGGTCACATCCCCTTTGCGGCCCGGAATGACCACCGGCACGATCTCATCCTTGAAACGGCCTGCCTTCTGGGCTGCTTCCGCCTTTTGCTGGGAAGCGGCGGCGAAGGCGTCCTGTTCGGCCCGGGTCAGCCCCCACTTCTTGGCGACGTTTTCCGCCGTGTTGCCCATGTGATAATTGTGAAAGGCGTCGGTGAGTGCGTCGCGGATCATGCTGTCTTGCATTTCGGCGGAACCCATCTTGGTGCCGTTGCGCAGATGCAGCAGATGGGGAGCCAGACTCATGCTCTCCTGACCGCCCGCCACCACGATCTCCGCGTCGCCCATGGAGATGGATTGATACCCGTTGACCACCGCCCGCAATCCGGATCCGCACAACTGGTTGATGCCATAGGCGGTCTTTTCGGCGGGAATGCCCGCGTTGACCGCGGCCTGACGGGCCGGGTTCTGACCGGCGCCAGCCGACAGAATCTGCCCCATCACCACCTCGGACACATCCGCCGGCGCCACTCCCGCCCGTTTCAGCGCCTCGACGATGGCGATTTCTCCGAGTTTGTGTGCCGGAACTGCGCTCAGGCCTCCTCCGAAAGCACCCACGGCGGTACGGGCAGCAGAGACAATCACAATATCACTCATTTTTTCAACTCCCTGTTTAGATTATGGATCCTGACTGGCTTGTTCCAGCTCCACCAACACTCCACCCATTCCTTTCGGGTGAAGGAAAACAACCGGTTTGCCATGCGCGCCGATTTTCGGTTCCGGGTCCAACACCTCCAGACCATGAACGCGCAACTGTTCCACCGCGGCCCGGATGTCGGCCACTTCGTAACAGACGTGATGCATCCCCCCGGAAGGATTGCGTTGCAGAAAACGAATCAGGGGGGAACGATCTCCCAACGGATGCAACAGCTCCACATTGGTATTGGGCAGGCGCACGAACACCACCGTGACCCCGAATTCAGGCAGGTCGCAGGGGGCATCCACCTGGGCGCCCAGGATCTCCCGATAGGTCGCCATCGCCTGGTCCAGATCCGGAACCGCCAGAGCCACATGGTTCAATCGTCCGATCATCGCGACCTCGGTTTTCTTCGATTATTCAAAGGTGAACAAGATGGCATCGGCTTCCACCGTGTCACCGGCCTTGACATGCACCACCGCCACCACGCCATCCTTTTCGGCCCGGATGGTGTTTTCCATTTTCATGGCCTCCAGCACGCACAACGGATCCCCCTGGGCCACTTTGTGCCCGGCCACCGTCATCACCTCGCGCACCAGTCCGGGCATGGGGGTGGTCAGGGATTTGGAGCTGCTGGTGCGCCGTTTTTCCGGCATGCGCTTGGCCATCGCGTATAAACGCCAGGGCCAGACCGTCACCTGTACCCGGCTTCCCCCGTGGGAGAGCTGATAGCCTCCCTCGATCCGTCGGATCCGGACCGTGCGGGGCTGCCCTTCGATCCGGAAGGTCGCCAGCCGTTGGCCGGGTCGATAGGATTTGTCTACCTCCAGCCGGGTTCCGTCTTCCAGGGTGATGAGATTGTCCCCTTCGCCCCATTCCACCGTCAGCCGAACCGCCTCGCCGGCCATCATCACGATCCACTCTTCCCGCGCCGGCGGCAAGGAGAGCAGCGCCTCTTCGGCCTGTTCGATGCTCACCGCCACCACGGCGAAAAATTGTTTGAGTTCGGGCGTCAGGGGAGCGCCGCCAAAACCGTCGGCATATTCTTCGGCGATGAAGGCCGTGGTAAGCTCTCCGGCCTGAAAGCGGGCGTGACCCAAGACCGCGTTGAGAAAATCGATATTGTGGGCCAAACCGTCGATGACATAATGGTCCAGGGCGGCGCGCATGGTGGCGATGGCGGTCTGGCGATCCTCGCCCCAGGTGATCAGTTTGGCGATCATGGGATCATAGTGGATCGATACTTCCCCGCCAGGAAAGACTCCGGTATCCACACGTACCCGTTCGTTCTCCTGGGGCGGTTGATGACGTACCAGCCGTCCCGACGAGGGCAGAAATCCCGCGTAGGGGTTTTCGGCGTAGATGCGGCTTTCCATGGCCCAGCCCCGCAAGGGAACCTCGGCCTGGGTGAAACCCAGTTTCTCCCCCCGGGCGATGCGGATCATCTGTTCCACCAGATCCAGCCCGGTGATCATCTCGGTGACCGGATGTTCCACCTGGAGCCGGGTGTTCATCTCCAGAAAATAGAACTGCCGATCCTCCCCCACCACGAACTCCACGGTACCCGCCGAAACATATCCCACCGCCTTGGCCAAAGACAGCGCCTGCTCCCCCATGGCGCGGCGCATGTCGGGATCGACAAAAGAGGAGGGAGCCTCTTCGATCACCTTCTGGTTGCGTCGCTGGATGGAGCACTCCCGCTCGTTGAGCCACACCCCGTTGCCGTGGGCGTCGCAGAGGATCTGGATTTCGATGTGACGGGGCTTTTCGATGAATTTTTCGATGAAGACCCGGTCGTCCTTGAAGTAATTGCGTCCTTCGCTGGAAGCCGAACGCCACCCTTCCATCACCTCCTGGTCGTTGCGGGCCAGACGCATCCCTTTGCCGCCCCCTCCCGCCGAGGCTTTGATCATCACCGGATAGCCGATCTGGCGGGCGATGGTCACCGCCTGTTCCGGGCTGTCGATGGTCTCCGGGTGGCCGGGAATGGTGTTGACGCCCGCCGCGTTGGCCAGTTTTTTTGAGGCGATCTTGTCGCCCATGGCGCGGATGGCCTCCGGCCCCGGACCAATGAACACCACGCCTTGTTCCCGGAGGGTTTCGCTGAAGGTGGCGTTTTCCGACAGAAAGCCATAGCCCGGATGCACCGCGTCGGCCTGGGTCTGGGCGATGGCGGCCAGAATGTTTTCCACCGCCAGATACGACGCGCTGCTGGCCGCCGGACCCACCCGTACCGCCTGATCGGCCTGACGGACATGCAAGGCGTCCCGGTCGGCGTCGGAATGGATGGCCACCGTGGCGATACCCATGCGGCGCGCCGTGCGGATGATCCGGCAGGCGATTTCGCCCCGATTGGCAATCAAGATCCTGCGCATGCTTCGCATCCCCCGGCTACAGTGGCAAATTGTCGTGTTTTTTCCAAGGATTGGTCAATTTTTTGCCCATCATGTTCTGCAGTCCCCGGATGACCCGGAAACGGGTATCGTGGGGCATGATGACATCGTCGATGAATCCTTTGCGCGCCGCGATGAAGGGATTGGCGAAATTGGCCGCATAGGCGCTGCTGACCTCCTTGAGTCGGGCTTCGGGGTCTTCGGCGGAGCGGATTTCGTTGCGGAAGATGATTTCCGCCGCCCCTTTCGGTCCCATGACCGCGATTTCGGCGTTGGGCCAGGCATAGTTGAGATCGCCCCGCAGATGCTTGGACGACATGACATCGTAAGCCCCGCCATAGGCCTTGCGGGTGATCACCGTCACCTTGGGGACCGTGGCTTCGGCGAAGGCGAACAGCAGTTTGGCCCCATGTTTGATGATGCCCCCCAACTCCTGTTGCAGACCGGGGAGAAAACCGGGAACATCCACGAAGGTGACCAGCGGGATGTTGAAGCAGTCGCAAAAACGCACGAAGCGGGCCGCCTTCACCGAACTGGCGATATCCAGACATCCCGCCAGCACCAGGGGTTGATTGGCGACGATGCCCACCGTGTGGCCATCCATGCGGGCGAAGCCGATCACGATATTTTTGGCGTATCCGGCCTGGACCTCCATGAAATCGTGGTTGTCCACCACCTTTTCGATCAGCTCTTTCATGTCGTAGGGGCGCAGTGGATCGTCCGGCACCAGGGTGTCCAGGGAGGGTTCCTGACGGCGGGGATCGTCTCCGGTGTCGATGCGCACCGGGGGGGCGAGATTGTTGTCCGGCAGAAACGAGTGCAGACGGCGCAACTGCTTGAGCAGAATCAGGTCGTTGCCGAAGGCGAAATCCGCCACGCCGGATTTGGTGGCATGGGTGTTGGCGCCTCCCAGTTGTTCGGCGGTCACCTCTTCGTGGGTGACGGTCTTGACCACCTCCGGTCCGGTCAAAAACATGTAGGAGGTGTCTTTGACCATGAGGATGAAGTCGGTGAGGGCCGGTGAGTAGACCGCCCCTCCGGCGCAGGGTCCCATGATCGCGGAAATCTGCGGCACCACCCCGGAGGCGAGTACGTTGCGTTGGAACACCTCCGCGTATCCGGCCAAGGATGCCACCCCTTCCTGGATGCGCGCCCCGCCGGAGTCATTGATGCCGATGACCGGCGCGCCGACCCGGACCGCCATATCCATGATTTTGCAGATCTTACGGGCATTGGTTTCGCTCAACGACCCCCCAAGCACGGTGAAATCCTGGGAAAAGGCGAACACCCGCCGTCCGTGAATGGTTCCGAAACCGGTCACCACCCCATCTCCGGCCACATGGGTATCCCCCATGCCGAAGTCGGCGCAGTTGTGTTCCACAAACATGTCCAGCTCTTCAAAGGAGCCGGGATCCATCAAGACATCCAGCCGTTCCCGGGCGGTCAGCTTGCCCCGGCGATGCTGGGCCTTGATCCGTTCCTCGCCGCCGCCCAGACGGGCCTGATCGCGGAGTTTGTCGAGCTTGTCAATGATTTCCCACATGATTTCCGTTCCCGCTGCCACCATGAACACGCAACATCCGTTCCGCCGCCACCACGGCTCCCACTTCACCCCGGCGCACCTGTGGTTCCAGTTCGGCGGCCAGTCGTTGTACCGCCGGATCGGCCAGAAATTGTTGCCGCAATCCGTCGTGAATTCGATCCCACATCCATCCGCTCGCCTGATGGAGCCGTTTTCTGGCCAGGGCGCCGTTGGCGGTCGTCTGACGTTGGAAGGTCAGCAGGGCTTCCAGGGTTTGATCGATGCCCCGTTCCTCCTGGGCGCTGACCATCAATACCCGAGGTTGCCAGCCATCGTCGTTTTTCCCGCGATGCAACAAAGGCAGGGCGGCGCTCACCTGGGCGTGGGTCAGTTCGGCGGCCTGGGTGAACACCCCGTCCGCCTTGTTGATCAGAATCAATCCGGCCAACTCCATGATGCCCCGTTTGATTCCCTGCAATTCGTCTCCCGCGTTGGGTAACAACACCAGCACGAAGAGATCCACCATGCCATCCACTTCGGTTTCGCTCTGGCCCACGCCCACGGTTTCCACCAGAATCAGCCCGTAACCCGCGGCTTCCAGCAGGGTCATGGTCTCCCGGGTACGCCGTCCCACCCCTCCCAGGGTGGTCCCCGCCGCGCTGGGGCGGATGAAGGCCAGGGGATGGGCGCTCAAGCGGGGCATGCGGGTCTTGTCCCCCAGAATGCTGCCGCCGCTGCGCCGGGAGGAAGGATCGATGGTCAACACCGCCGTGCGCAGTCCCCTGGCCACCGCGTGCAGTCCCAGGGTCTCGATCAGCGTGCTTTTGCCGGCTCCGGGAGGACCGCTGATGGCCACCCGCAAGGCCGGTTCATCCGGTGCGGGCAGGGATTCCAGCAGGGCCACCGCACGCCGGTCGTCGTCCGGTCGGCTGCTTTCCATCAAGGTGATGGCCTTGGCCAAGGCGCGACGCTCCCCGCGACGGATCCCTGCCGTCAACTCCGGCTCCGACATCAATCAGACCGCCGTGTGCGCCAGACGACGCTCGATGGCCGCCAGCACCCGTTTGGCCGCATCCACCGCCGAGGTTCCGGGGCCGAAGATCTCCGCCACCCCCAGTTCCTGCAAGGCGGCGTATTCTTGTTGCGGGATCACCCCACCGGCCACCACCACCACATCGTTGGCCCCTTCCCGGGCCAGGGACTGCATCAGCAGGGGCAACAAGGTGGCGTGGCCTCCCGCCAGACTGGAGACTCCGATGGCGTGGACATCGTTTTCCACCGCCTGCCGGGCCGCGTCCTCGGGAGTCTGGAAGAGGGGACCGATATCCACATCGAAACCGGCGTCGGCAAAGGCCGAGGCGATCACCTTGGCGCCGCGGTCATGACCATCCTGCCCCAGCTTGACCACCAGCAGTCGGGGCCGTCGTCCGGTGCGGGCCACGAAGGCCGTCACATCCCGTGCGAGTTGTTGCCACACCGCTTCACCCTGCCAATTGGTTCCATAAACCCCGCTGGTGGCCCCGATCTGACGGCGATGCCGTCCATACACCTGGGCCAGCGCCTCGCTCACCTCGCCCACCGTGGCCCGGGCGGCCATGGCCTCGATGGACAGGGCCATCAGGTTGCCGTTGTTTTCCGTGGCGGCTTGGGTCAGGGCCGTCAGGGCCGCCTGCACCGCGATCGGATCCCGCGCAGCCCGCACCTGGGCGAGCCGCTGCAACTGGGATTCCCGTACCGCCAGATTGTCCACCACCAGCACGTCGAGTGGTTCTTCCGTGGCGCAGCGATAGCGGTTGACCCCCACGATCACCTCTTCGCCCCGGTCGATGCGCGCCTGTTTGAGGGTGGCGGCACTTTCGATGCGTCGCATGGGCAGTCCACGGGCGATGGCCTCCACCATGCCCCCGGCGGCTTCGATCTCTTCGATCAGGCTCCAGGCCTTGGCCGCCAGATCGTGGGTCAGGCTCTCCATCAGGTAGGAACCGCCCCAGGGGTCGATCACATGGGTCAGATGGGCCTCTTGCTGCAAGATGATCTGGGTGTTGCGGGCAACCCGGGCGGCGAATTCGCTGGGCAGGGCGATGGCCTCGTCCAGGGCGTTGGTGTGCAAGGACTGGGTGCCGCCAAAGACCGCGGCCATGGCTTCGATGGTGGTGCGCACCACGTTGTTGTGGGGATCCTGACTGGTCAAAGACCATCCCGAGGTCTGGCAATGGGTGCGCAACTGGCTGGATTTGGGATTTTGCGGCTTGAAGGGCGCCATGATCCGCTGCCACAACAGGCGGGCGGCTCGCAGTTTGGCCACTTCCATGTAGAAGTTCATGCCGATGCCGAAAAAGAACGACAGACGCGGGGCGAAATCATCCACATCCAGACCACGGGCCAGGGCGGTTTCCACATAGGCTTTGCCGTTGGCCAGGGTATAGGCCAGCTCCAGGGCCGCATCCGCTCCGGCCTCTTGCATGTGATAGCCGGAAATCGAGATGGGATTGAAGCGGGGCATGGTGGCCGAGGCGTGGGCGATGATGTCGCCGACAATGCGCATCGACGGTCCCGGCGGATAGATGTAGGTGTTGCGCACCATGAATTCTTTAAGGATGTCGTTCTGGATGGTGCCGCTGAGTCTGGCTTCCGCCACGCCTTGTTCCCGGGCCGCCACCACATATCCCGCCAGAATCGGCAACACCGCGCCATTCATGGTCATGGAGACCGAAACCCGTTCCAGGGCGATGCCGGAAAACAGGATTTTCAGATCTTCGATGGAGTCGATGGCCACTCCGGCCTTGCCCACATCCCCCACCACTTCCGGGTGGTCCGAGTCGTATCCCCGATGGGTCGGCAGGTCGAAAGCCACGGAAATTCCCTGACCGCCCGCGGCCAGGGACTGACGATAGAAGGCGTTGGAGGCCTCGGCGGTGGAGAATCCGGCATACTGGCGGATGGTCCAGGGCCGTTTGACGTACATGGTGGGATATGGCCCCCGCACATAAGGGGAGAGGCCGGGCATGGTGTGGGGATCCCAGTCCCGGGAGGCCAGATCGTCGGCGGTGTACAGGGCTTGCAGGGGAATCCCTTCGGCGCCGGTCCAGGCCAGATCCAGAGGCGATTCACCCCCCAGAGCCTGGGCGGCGGCTTGTTGCCACTGTTGATGACCGGTGGAAAATGGGGTGTCCTTGGGGGCGGGTTTGGTCACAAGGGTCTCCCGTGGTGCGTGGCAGCAGTGATCAACCAGAATCTCCATTATTTTTCTGTTATTCTTCGCGTTCTCGTCGGGTATCGTCCGGTGTCCGCGGGTTTGCCCGGAAGGGCTTGGCGTGACACGATTTCACGGCATTTGCTGGAAATGCCCGTGATGCCGTCAACGATCCCCGACAGGAGCGCAAGCCATCCATGTCGGTCGAGGGTATCATGGAGGCGTTTGCGGTTTTTTTCAAGACATCGGGCCAACTGGTGTGCTTTTTTTCGCGATGGGTACCCATGGGGCGGGTATTTGATCCGGGCAGGGTCGGGTCTGGATGAAGCGATTGGCGTGGTATTGCCATGTCCATTGAAAATGGCGCAGCGCAGAATGACTGCATGACTGCAAATTGAAGAAGACGGAGTTGGCTGCTCACGTCCAGGGAATCCAGCCCCGTCACCGGCCTCCGGCAGACTCAAGCGGTTCCTGGAGTGGGTGAGCAGGAAGGATTAAGCAGACCTTCAAGAAGACGGTGGAAATGATAATCTCTCGATGCGGGGGCGGAAAACCTCATGTAATTTTTCTAATTTGTCAGCAAGCCAGGAAAATTGCGACGGCCAATCTTTTTCCGACGCGACGTCGATGTTTGGATTGACTATGGCAATTTTTGAACTTTTTGCATGAGGGAGTTCAAGCCAATCAACGGAAAATTCAAGCTCTTTTTCGATTTCATCTTTGTTGTCTTGTAATGCAGCAAAAGCTGCCTTCGGATTCATATCTCTTGGATAGATATTGATCTCAACACTGATGCGTTGCTTATCAATACTGGCTACTGCGCACAGGAGAAATCCGGTGCGGCCTATGGCAAAGTTGATCCAATGACTGGTCGATGGTTTCTGAGGGCGCAGTACGGTTTTCTTGCGATTCTCTGAAAAGAAATCCCTGAGTCCCGTCCAATAGCGTTGATACAGAAGTGCATTTTCTGATAAATCTCTAGGATCTGGATTTTTAGTGACTCTTTTTCTCCAGTCGTTTGGTCGGGAAATCACGTTGAACTTGGGGGCGGGATCAGAGGTTCCGATTTTCCAGAGTTCAATTTCCAAACCAAAGAAACCGTAATCCGCTGCTGTAATTTCGTTCATCCAGTCGAGCGCTGCCCGATGTTCATCCGTGAATGAAGTGGCCACCCACACAATGGCCTTTGCACTCACTCCCGCTGCGTAGGTAAGAATCTGTCCAAGATGAGAATGGTCAGTTCTTTCCAGCTGATTCTCAATAAGTACGTATTGCTGTGTCAGGGTATCCTTGCATAGGAGATCCGCCTTGAAAATGCCAACGGAATGTTCTTGCGCGACAAGCTCAAGTTCCATTCCAATTGTCTTTCCAAGTTCCGCGAGATTTTCTTCTTGAGCAAGCCAGGGTGTGAAATGCTGCGCTTCGGATTTCCATACTGAGCGTAAATCATCCAGCTTGACAAGTGTTCCGAGTGTTATCATCGATTCGGTCCTGTGTGTATTGGAGCTGTTGTATCGTCAGGAACGATTTCCGCCCGTCCGCCATCAGGCCGGAGAACCCACCCGGGTGATGACCTGGGGATCTTCGGGGCTGGAGGGGCGGATTTCGATCACCTGGGCTGGTTCTTTGAGGTTCTGAAAATAGGCTGCGGCAGCGGCTGCGGCTTGTTCCTTGTCGGGATAACGACCGATCCAGATCAATTGCCAAGTGCGACCGTCGGCGTCGCGGGTTTCGCACAGATAGAGGTCAAGACCTTTGGCGGACAGTTGCACCAGTTTTTTGTCGGTTTCGGTCGGGTCCAGGAAGGCGGCCACCTGCACGGCGTATCCTGCCGGGTTGGGGCCGGTGGACGGAGTGGTGCGGTTTTCCGCTTGGCCTTTTTGGGGCGGGGGATTGGTGAAGGGCATGGGTTCGGAGACGGTGGAGCTGCCCTGCCGGGGCACCGGAATGATGATGCCGGGTCGGCCCTCCTGGTCGGTAAATCGCTTGAGGGTCTGGCGTGCCGCCTGTTCGTTTTCCATCCGACCGATGGAGACTTGATACCGGGTCTGTTTTCGGTCGTCCTGGATTTCTCGCAGATACAGATCGTGGCCTTTGTCCTGCAACTGTCCGATCAGTTTGATGGCGGAGCCTTCGTCCCGGAAGCTGCCGACCTGGATGGTGTATTGCAGCAGATCCGGCGTGGGTTTCCGGGAGGCGGTTTTGGTTTCGTCGTCGGACATGAGATGAACAAACTGCTGCAAGGGGATGTTTTCCATTGCTTGCAGGGTGTTCGGGTCCGGGGATGGTTTGGAGGTCGGCACGATGTTGTCGGCGGGAGAGGGGTTGTGCTCACTTGAAGCGTGGACCGTCCGGGCCAGGGCGTCCAAGGCGTTGGAAACCTTTCCCTGGGAGGGGGGACGGTGATTGTCTCGGACCGTTTCGGCCAGAGCGGCGCGGGCTTCCTGGGCCGATAGCTCTTGTTCCGGGAGTCGGGTGGTTTGCACCGGTGGTGTCGCTGGGGTCTGGAGCGATTGTGGGGTTTCGGTTGCGGGTTCCGACTGGAAGAGCGCGTCCACCAGACCGTTCATGGCCTCTTCCTGGGCGGAGGTGAGGGGCGCATCGGTTGCGGAAGCGGCGATCCGGTTGTTTTCCGGCCGGTTCGGGGTGGTTGGCAAGGCGGATGTCACCGGGGGCCGGGGGGGTTCCGGGGGTTGGGATGGGGCCGGGGGGGCAACCGCTTGCGGGGCTGGCGTTGTGGTTTGGGTCTGGGCCATGGTTGCGGGAAACGCGGAGGCCGGAGGATCCGGCTGGACCAGGGTTTCCTTGAGGCGTCCCATGGCGGCGAGCAGTCGGAACGACTCCATCAGGAACTGGAACTCCTCTTCCACCAGCAGTCGTTTGGCGGCCTGAAGTTCGTGTTCGGAGTTGAGCAGGTCCAGCAGGCTTTCGCTGCCGAGACGGTGTTGCTCCTGATGATCGCGGTTGACCGCCTGGATGGTTTCAAGATGTTTTTCCAGGCTCTGGGTCCGGGCGCGGGAGGCCAGCAGGGCGTTCCAGGCCCGATTGACCTTCTCTTCGATCTGTTGACGCACCTCTTCCATTTTATCCCGGAAGCGGGCGGCCTTGAAGGAACTCTCCTTGAACCGGGAGGTGTCGGAACCTCCCCGAAACAGATTGTACTTGAAACGCAACATGGCCGACGCGTCCTGGGAGTAGCTTCGGGTGCCGCTGGCGTTGGCGCTGTCGGAAACCGCCATCTCCAGACTGATCTTGGGCCACAACGAGGCGGCGGTGGCCTTGCTTTCGGCACGGGTGGCATCCAGGTCCGCCTTGGCGGCCAGCAGGGCCGGATGACGGCTCATGGCGGTTCCCATGGCGTCGTCGCGGGTGGTGGGCAGTTGTTTGGGATCGATACGGGGAATGTCGAGTGTGCCGGGGGGGGGGAATCCCACCAGGGTGACGAAACGGCTTTCGGCACTGCGCAACAGCCCTTCGGTGGAGGCCAGATCCGATGCGATCAGGGCAACCCGGCTTTCCGCCAGTCGGGCATCCATTTCCGCGGTGATGCCCAGACGGGTGGTCTGGCGGGTTTTGACCAGAATCTGCGAATGCAGCGTCATGGCCTCCTTGGCCACTTCCAGCAGCTTGCGCTGTTTCAGGACTTCGGCATAGGCCAGAGAGACATCCAGGGTGACGGTCTCGGCCACGTCCAGAAAAGAATAGTCCGCCCCTTCGACCTGGGCTTTGGCCTGCGTCACCTTGTGAACCGTGTTGAATCCGTCGAAAATGGGTTGATTGATGTTCATTCCCGCTTCGCCCCGGTCCATGGTCAGACCGCCCCGATCCTGTATGCGTGTGGTGGGGGTGTTGACCCACTCCCGACCTGTGCCCATATTGAAGTCGATGGTGGGGAGATATCCGGCGAAGGCCTGACGGATTTTTTGACGGGTCTCTTCCAGTTCCTGTCCGGCGGCCAACAGTTTGGGATTGGATCTCAGAGCCTCGTTCAGGGCGTCGTCCAGCGATAGCGCCCATGCGGCGTGGATCGGACTGCAACACAGCAGCCACGGCAGCACGAAGGTGAGAAGGGTCCGTTTCACAAGCAGGCACCCAAGGAACGGATGGAAGGTTGATGGTGAATGGACGTTTCGCAATTTGTATGCCTGTTATTTTGACATTCCTCCTTGAAATGCAGTCACGCTCAGCCGATAAGAGGTGCGGATAGTGACGAAGGCCAAAGGCGGGAACGGAGCCGGGATCATGGTGAAGGATTCTTTTTTTTCCAAAGATGGATGGCCGGCGCGGCTGACCCCGTTTTCTGTGGTCAAGGACTCCTTGTGGGATCTGATGTTGGTTTCGACGCTGCTCAACCTGTTGGCTTTGGTTTTGCCGTTGACGCTGTTGCAGGTCTATGACCGCATCCTGCAAAACGAGGCCACCAGCACCTTGAGCCTGTTGCTGATCGGGGTCTCCGTGGCCTTGCTGGTGGAAGCCTTCCTGAAAATGGGCCGTTCCTACATCGGTGCTTGGCTGGGAGCCCGGTTTGAACACAATGCCAGCGTCAGCGCCCTGGAACGGCTCATGAGCCTCAACTTCGCCGACTTTGAACGGGCCGGGGCGGGGGTGCATCTGGAGCGGATTAACGCCCTCAACGTCATCAAGGATTTCTACTCCGGCAGCGCGGTGCTGGTGATTCTGGACCTGCCGTTCGTGCCGATCTTTCTGATCATGATCTACCATCTGGCCGGCTTGCTGGTATTGATTCCGGTGATCGTGTTTGTATTGTTCATGCTGTTCACGCTTTACATCGGCACCCAGCTCCACCGGGCGGTCTCCGAACGCATGAAGGCCGATGATATACGGGTCAATTTCATCATCGAGGTGTTGAACGGCATCCACGCGGTCAAGTCCATGGCCATGGAGGCCATGATGCTGCGTCGCTACGAGCGGCTTCAGGAAGCCTGCGCCCAGGGCGCCTTGCATGTCGGCATGCAAAGCGCGGACGCCCAGAACATCGGCTCGTTTTTTTCCCAGTTGACCACCGTGGCCGTGGTGGCGTTTGGGGGCATTCTGGTGATCAATCACGATTTGACCATCGGTGGTCTGTCGGCGTGCAGCATGTTGGCGGGTCGATCCATTCAGCCGTTGCAGCGGGCTGTGGGCATCTGGGCCCGTTTTCAGACCATTCGCGTGGCCAAACAACGGTTGAGCGCCATTTTTGAACTCAAGCCCGACGCCCCCCCCGGAACACCCCCCCTCCCGGAAGTGCAGGGCAGACTGGTGCTGGAGAATGTCAGTTTTTCCTATCCTGTGGAAGCGGCGGAACATGCGGGCAAGGACAAAACCGGATCAATGGCGGCGCCGATGGTGATCCGGGATGTCAATCTGGTGGTCAATCCGGGGGAGAGCATCGCCATTCAGGGCACCACCGGCAAAACCACCCTGTTGTGGTTGATGATGGGAGCCATCCGTCCCACCAAAGGCAGGGTGCTGATCGACGATTATGACTTGGCCCATTACGATCCCAGTTCCTTGCACTCCCAGGTGGCCTACATGCCCCAGGTGGGCATGCTGTTCAAGGGAACCATTCTGGACAATATCCACATGTTTCGGCCCGAACGGGAAGAGGCGGCTTTGGAAGCGGCGTCCAAGCTGCATCTGGAGGATTTCATCGCCAAACTGCCCAAAGGTTACGAAACCATCATCGACGATGGGGCCGACGAATCCATTCCCCGAGGCATCAAGCAGCGCATCACCATTGCCCGTGCCCTGGTCTCCGCGCCCCGCATCGTCTTGTTCGACGAGGCCAATACCGCCATCGACAGCAGCGGCGATGAGAAATTGAAGGCGTTGCTGGAAGCCATGCATGGCAAAACGACCCTGATCATGGTCACCCATCGCCCCTCCCTGGAGAAAATTGCCGATCGGGTGTACGAAATCAAGGATGGCACCCTGGTTCCCAAACCTCCCAGGGCTCCGTTCGCTCCTCCCCCCTCCCCGGCGAAGCTGGATTCCCGGAGGTCTTGACCCGATGCCCGATTCCATTTTTTTCTCCGGCGAGGATCACGAACTGGAGTCCGTGCGGCGCATGATCCGTCCCCGGCAGCCTGTGACCGGTTTGCTGGCGGAGTTCGCCCGGCTTTCGGATTTTGGCGCCTGCATGATTCCATTGCTCATGTCTTTGGGCTATCGGGGGGATTTGCGCCATGTGGCCGAGGCGTTGCCCCACTTTGCCGAAACCCTGGACCTCACCGGCCTGCGCAACATGATGGCCAATCTCACCTATGTCAGCCGACCGGCCCACCTCGACCTCAGAGAGATTGATCCCCGCTTGATGCCCTGTCTGTTCGTGCCGGACCAGCAGCCTTGTATGGTGCTGCTGAAACGCAAAATGGATGGATGGATTCTGTTCAATGGGGCCACCGGTCAACTGGAGCGTCAGCCCCTGGCTTACATTCCCGGTACCATCTATTTTTTCGCGCCCATGGACCTGGGAGAACGGGCCGCCATCCAAAAGCGGCTCGGTTGGTTCCGCATGGTGGCGGAACGGTTCCGGCAGTTGATCGTCTATATTTTCATGGTCACCTTCGCCATCACCTTGTTGCAGGTCGCTCCGCCACTGTTCACCATGGCTGTCTATGATCGTGTGGTGGGCAGTCGGTCCCTGGAGACCTTGGGTTATTTGCTGATCGGGATCGGCGTGGTGATGACTTTCGATTGGCTGATGCGGAAATTGCGCACTAAAATGCTCATGTATATCGGTTCACGCATGGACAGCATTGTCAGCAACGCCATTTTCATGCGCATTCTGTCCCTGACCCCCAGCTTTACCGAACGGGCTCCCACCGGCGCCCAGGTGGCCCGCATCAAGGATTTCGATTCGGTGCGTGAGTTTTTCACCGGGCCGTTGATGATGGTGTTTTTCGAGTTGCCTTTTTCCATCGTTTTTTTTGGGGTGATCGCCCTTCTCGGTGGGCCGTTGGCCATCGTGCCCATGGTGACCATGGCTTTGTTCGTGGCCTTGTGGGCCGTGATGATGCCCATGGTGGCCCGGGAAGAGGCCCGCTCCCGTCGAGCGAGCAGCCGCAAACAGGAATTCGTCGTCGAGGCTTTGGGCCGGATGCGGGCGCTCAAATACGGGGGAATGGAGTCCATCTGGCTGGAACGGTTTCGTCAATTGTCGGCCCAGGCCGCCATGGCCAACTTTCGTACCGCCCTCATCAACGCTGCGGTCAACGCCATCTCCACCGTGTTGATCGTCGGTTCCGGGGTGGTGGTGATCGGACTCGGGGTGTTCCGGGTGATGGACGCCTCCATGACCACCGGTGGTCTGGTGGCCTCCATGGTGTTGGTGTGGCGGGTGCTGGCTCCGATCCAAAGCGCTTTCATCGCCATGAC
Source organism: Magnetococcales bacterium (assembly GCA_015231755.1). Lineage (NCBI taxonomy): Bacteria > Pseudomonadati > Pseudomonadota > Magnetococcia > Magnetococcales > Magnetococcales bacterium. The sequence continues at coordinate 35,414 of JADGAZ010000016.1, forward strand.
CCGGCTGGAACAGGTCCGTTCCAGCATTACCCAGATCAACGGATTGATGAATGTCGTCCCGGAACGGGAAGAGTATACTTCCATCGAACCGATCAAAACCTTCAAGGGTCAGATTTCCTTTGTGCGGGTCAGCATCCGTTATGTTCCCGAGGCGGAACCCGCCCTCATGGGAGTCAATTTCGAGGTCACTCCGGGTCAGGTGGTGGCCCTGATCGGTCCCAACGGTTGTGGCAAGTCCACGGTGGTCAAGCTGATCGCCGGACTCTATGCCCCCCAGGCCGGAAGCATCCGCATCGACGGATTGGACATCCGCCAGATGAATGTCATCGAATTGCGTCACGCCGTGGCCTATGTGCCCCAGACCTGTAGCCTTTTTTATGGCACCATTGCCCAAAATCTCCGACTGGCCCACGCCACCGCATCGGACGAGGATCTGGAAGATGCCTGTCGCAAGGCCCAGGTGTATGACGAAATCATGGCGTTGCCCAAAAAATTCTGGACCCGGGTGGGGGACCAGAAATCCGCCCAGCTTCCCGCCAGCATGGTCCAGAAACTCTCCTTGGCCCGCGCCTATCTGAAACCCTCCCAGATCATGCTGTTCGATGAACCGGCCAACAGCCTTGGCTGGGAGGATGATCAGGCCTTCATTCGGGTGGTCAAGGAGTGGCGGGGCAAACGGACCATCTTTATCGTCACCCACCGGCCCAGCCATGTGCGCATCGCCGATCTGGTCTTGTATTTCGATCAGGGCTATTTGCGTCTTGCCGGCAAGCCGGATGATGTGTTGCGTCAAATTCCAGGAGGTTTTGTATGACCACTCCGGATCCCAAGGAGAAGCCACCCGCCAAGGCGGATGGACGCCCCGCGGCCCGCTCCATGATGGTGGCCATTGGCCGTCCGCCCAAAAAGGACAAGGTCGCGGAGAGCGTGGTCCCGGAACCGGCTGCACCGCCCCGGATGGCGGCTTCGTTTACCGTCGGCGCCCCCCCGGACCTTGCGGAGAAAACCAAGAATATCCCGGCCCCGGGAGCCGCGTCCGTCCAGCCCCCCACGGCCTCTGCCGCCATGGTTGAGCCTCCGGCTTCCGTGGTCCCGGTGGTGGTGCCTGTGTCGGTGGTGGCTTCTGCTCCTGTCGTGTTGTCCACGGTGGCCGTGGCCCCGACTCCGATTCCATTGCCGCCACCGCCCGTGTCCCCGCCACCGCCCGTGTCCCCGCCACCGCCCGTGTCCCCGCCACCGCCCGTGTCCCCGCCACTGGTCACGTTGGCGGCGGCTTCAGTCGCGCCTTCCTCCTCCGGGCATGCGCCATCCAGGTCTGCCGATTCTCAGGCGGCACTGTTGGTGGACCCCGATGTGCTCAAACCGGAGAAAAAAGTTGCCCAGACCATGAAACAGGGCAACAAGCAGCGGCGTTATCTGGCCCAGTCCGTGGTCTTGGAGGAGTCTGGCCTCTCCAGTCTGGTGCGTCTTGCCCTGGGGTTTACGGCAGGGGTTATGATCTTGTTTCTCGTTTGGGCCTCCTTTTCCCGGATGGAGGAGATGGCGCCTACGGTCGGCGAGGTCATGCCTGCGGGGCCGGTGCAACATGTCCAGCATCTGGAAGGGGGGATCGTCAAGGCGATTTTGGTCAAGGAAGGCTCTTTAGTGGATGTGGGTGCGGTGCTGTTTCAGATGGCCCCGGAGTCGGCCCTGGCGGAACTCAACCAAATGCGCGCCCGGCATGCCGCTCTGGAGGCGCAAATTGCCCGCAACCGGGCCTTCCTGGAGGAAAAAGAGCCGACTTTCGAGACGATTCCCACCGAATTTTCCCATCTGATCCGGGATCAGGTGCAGCTTTTGACCGCCCAGCGGGCCTTTCGGGAAAGCCGACGGGATGTGTTGCGGCTCAAGATGGATCAACGCCGTCTGCGCATTTCCAATCTTACCTCCCAACGGGATTCCCTGGAACAGCAGTTGCGTTATTTCGACGAAGAGGTCGCCATGCGTCGGGCCGGTCTGGCCAAGGGGGTGATGTCCCGGTTGGCCGCCCTGGGCAGCGAGCGGGATCGCAGCCGTGTGGCCGGGGATCTGGAACGTACCCGGGGCGATCTGGTGACCGCCCAGAAGGAGCTGGATGAGGCGGTCAAGCAATTGGTCTCCCTCAATGACGAGGTCAGGCAGGACGCCCTCAAGGAGTTGGGTGCCATCACGTCCGAGTTGAGCCAGTTGCGTGAAGGCATGTTGCGTCAGCAAAACCGGGTCGAGCGTCTGGATGTGCGGGCGCCGGTCAAAGGGGTGATCAAGAATTTGCAGATGGAGACCTTGCGGGGTGTGGTGCCTCCCGGTGGGCTGCTGACCGAAATCGTGCCGGTGGAGACTACACGACGGGTGGAGACCCGCATCAATACCCGCGATGTGGGCCACGTCAGAGCCGGACAGGCGGTGACGGTCAAGGTGACGACCTACGATTTTTCCCGCTATGGGGGGATCGATGGGGTGTTGGAGTCGATTTCCGCCACCACCTTCAAGGAGTCAAGCGATCCGAACCCCTATTACAAGGGAATCATCCGGCTGGAACGGGCTTATGTGGGCAACGATCCCAAACACAACGAGGTGTTGCCCGGCATGGCGGTCCAGGCGGATATCCATACCGGCTCCAAGACCTTGATGGAATATATGCTCAAGCCGATCTACGCATCGATGGACAAGGCGTTCCGGGAGCGGTGATCCGGGGAGCGTAACGCGTTGCGGGGGGCCGGGATCGTAATAAGGTGGGGGGGTCAGGAGTGTTTCCACCACTCTTTGGGGATGAGGTCGAGTTCGGCCAGTTTCACCAGCAGTTTGCCCCGGGTGATGGGTTTGTTGAGATAGTCGGTACATCCCCCGGTATCGAAGGCTTCGGAGATTTCCGACATGGCATCCACGGCAGTCACCATGATGATCGCGGCCCGGTTTTCGTCGTGTACTTGATAGTTTTCTTCCAGGGCGCGCATTTGTTTCAATGCCTCCTGGCCGTCCATGATCGGCATCATGATGTCCAACAAGACCAGGTCGTAAGGGTTGCCATCCACCAGTTCCGCTTCGAAAATCTCCACAGCCTCCTGGCCATTGGTGGCCACATCGCAATGGGAAAAGGGCTTGAGAATATCGGCCAGCAGGGCGCGGTTTTCCGTGATGTCGTCTACGATCAGGGTGTTCATGTCGTGTAGTGAATCCGGTCTGTCAGGAGTTTAATGTGGTTGATGCAAAGTATCCGGATTTATTATTATCAAACATGGCGCGCCTCCGGCAAGAAAAAATTCAAAAAAAACCGGGAATGGAGGCTCCATTCCCGGTTTTGATAAGTATCTAAGATGTTAGGAATCAACTCTCGGAAGATGATCTTTGATTGATCCATTTGTAAGTCATGAGAATGAAACCCAAAGCGATAAACGCCCCCGGGGGCAGGATGAATCCCAAGGCGGGTTGAAAATCGGGTCCGAACACCACGTGACCCATGATTTGTCCGGAACCGAGAATTTCCCGGATGCTGCCCAGCAGGGTCAGGGCGAAGGTGAAGCCCAGACCGGTGAACACGCCATCGAGAATGGAGCCGATCACGGTATTTTTCGAGGCGAAGGCTTCGGCCCGACCCAGAATGATGCAGTTCACCACGATCAGGGGAATGAACAGACCCAGCACCTTATGCAGATCATGCACGAAGGCGTTCATGGCCAGATCGATGATGGTGACGAAGGCGGCGATGATGATGATGAAAGCCGGAATGCGTACATCGTTGGGGATCACCTTGCGCACCATGGAGACCACCATGTTGGATCCCACCAGCACGGACGCGGTGGCCAATCCCATGCCCAGTCCATTTTCCGCCGAGGTGGTCACCCCCAGGGTGGGACACATGCCCAGCATCTGGACAAAGACGCCATTGTTCTTCCAAAACCCGTTGACAATGATTTCCTTGATTTCTCCGCTCATGGGGCAGACTCCGCACTCGGGGTTTTAAAGATCTTGTCCTGGTTTTCCGCGTAGTATTCCAGGCCGCGTTTGATCGCGCCGACCACGGCCCGGGGGGTGATGGTGGCTCCGGCAAACTGGTCGAACTCGCCCCCATCCTTCTTGACGCCCCATTTGGCGTTTTTCAGACTTTTGCCGAGAAAGGCTTTGGGCCAGTCGGTTTTGACGATCTTGTCACCCAGTCCCGGAGTTTCGGCGTGGGAGACGATTTGAACACCGGTCACTGCGCCTTGGGCATCCACGCCCATCAGAATGTCGATCGTGCCCGAATAGCCATCCGGGGCCGAGACCATGAAGGCCACGGCCAGGGGATCCTTTCCTTTGCGGGCCCGGTAGAAGGAAACCGGTTTTTCCTGACGGTTGATGCGTTTATCGGTCAGTTGCACCGAGTCTTTTTCCGGGGCGTTGTCGAATCCCTTGGGCATGACCTTGGCCAAGGCGTTCAGGAGTTCCTGACGTTGGGTTTGGGCGATGGGTTCACGGGTGACGCCTTCCACTCCGGCCAGGATGGCGGTGGCGATCAGGCCCACGGCCATGAGAATCACACCCATTTTGAGAAAATGCGGCATTGGCGGCCTCCTATGCGTGCTTTTTCGCTTTGCCGTAGATCACGGGGCGCGAATACTGGTCGATGAGCGGCACGGTCGCGTTCATGATCACGATGGCAAACGAGACCCCTTCGGGATACCCTCCCCAGGTGCGGATCAGGTAGGTGAGCAGACCACAGCCGAAGCCGAAAAGAAGCTGTCCTTTGGGTGTGACCGGCGAGGTGACCATGTCCGTGGCCATGAAGAAGGCCCCCAGGATCAGACCACCGGTGACCAGATGGAAAAATGGATCCGGATATTTGGCGGGATTGGTGTACCAGAAGATGATGGCGGGCACCACCGTTCCCAGCAGCATGGAGATGGGAATGTGCCAAGTGATGACTTTCTTGCGCAGCAGATAGATGCCACCCAGGGTCAGCAGCAAGGCCGAGGTTTCTCCCAGGGAGCCTTTGATCATGCCGCCGACGGCGGCGAACAGATCAAATCCGTAGTTGCCACCGAGAGCCTCCCGGACCGTGTGGCCCATGCTGACTTCGGTGCGGTACTGGCCCAGAGGCGTGGCCGTGGCGATGGCGTCCAGGAGTTCCGGGGTATTGAAGGGGGAGGAGATGATCATCGCCAACCCTTCGGAAAGGGAAAGGGCGTGTTCGCTCAGCAGAGGGGCCGGGGCCGGCCAAGTGGTCATCTGCACCGGAAAGGAGACGAGCAGAAACACCCGGGCGATGAGGGCCGGATTGAACATGTTGTAACCCAGGCCGCCATACAGATGTTTGCTGATCAGCATGGCGAAGAATCCCCCCACCACACACATCCACCAGGGGGAGTTGGGAGGCAGGGTCATGGCCAGCAACAGACCCGTGAGGGCGGCGGACTGGTCATTCAAGGTGGAGGGGCGGCGCCGGATGGCGTTGGCGAGGCGTTCCGTGACCATGCAGGCCGCTACCGTGATCAGCATCACGAACAGTGCCGACCAGCCAAAGACCATCACCCCCATGGCGGCGGCGGGCAGCAAGGCCCAGATCACCGCTTTCATCAGGGCCGGAATCGAACTGCCCCCATGCACATGGGGCGAAGAGGGGGTCAACAGGGGAGTGGGGCTCATGGCGCGCTCTCCTCGGTGGCGGGTTTGTCGGTCGAAGCCGGTGGTTGCGCGGGGGCGGGAGTGGGTTCAGCCGGTTTGGGGGCTGCGGCTGCGGCCTTTTTGCGGGCCTCGGAAGCGAGGCGCATCTCCTCTTTCTTGCGTTCTTTTTCTGCTTTTTCCGCATCGGCGCGCAACTGTTTCTCCTTGGTGCGCTGGCGGTTGAGTTCCGCCTTTTCCCGGTCGTGCTTTTTGGCGGCCAGGGCCAGTTTGCCGTAACGGAAATAGTGGACCAGGGGAATGTGGGCCGGACAGGCGAACGCGCAACTGCCACACTCGATGCAGTCCATGATATGGACTTCCGGCAACTGGTCGATGAGATCGTGTCGGGCGCGCCAAGCTATTTCGCAGGGGGTCAGTTCAACCGGGCAGACATCCAGACAACTGCCGCAGCGGATGCAGGGCTGTTCCGGTTCCACAAAGGTCTCTTTGGCCAGCATGACCAGCAGACCCGAGGTGCCTTTGACCACCGGCGCCTGAAGATCGTTCAGGGCCACACCCATCATCGGCCCCCCCATGACCACCTTTTTCACGCCGGGTTTCAGACCGCCGCAATGATCGATCAGAGCCTGAACCGGAGTGCCGATGGGTACTTCCAGGTTGGCGGGTCGGGGAATGCCCAGGCCGGTGACCGTGACCACCCGACGAATCAGGGGATGTCCGAACAGCACCGCCTCCCGTACCGCCGTGGCGGTGGCCACGTTGTGGACGATCACCCCCACGTCGATGGGCAGTCCTCCGGAGGGAACCTGACGGTTGATCACCACCTCGATGAGTTGTTTTTCCGCGCCCTGGGGATACATCACCGGCAGGGCGACCACTTTGATATGGGGGGTCTCCTCCACCGCACGGCTCATGGATTGAATGGCGCCGGGTTTGTTGTTTTCGATGGCGATGATGCAGCGGCTGGTTTGCAACGCCTGCAGCATGATGCGAATGCCTTCGACAATCTCACGGGAACGCTCTTCCATCACGCGGGCGTCGCAGGTGAGATAGGGTTCGCACTCCACGCCGTTGATGATCAGCAGTTCGGCCACCTTGCCATCCGGGGGGGAGAGCTTGATGAAACTCGGAAACGTGGCTCCGCCCAAGCCCACCACACCGGCTTCGCGGACTTTGTTGCGGATGGCCTGGGGATCGGCGGTGTAGGGGTTGTCCAACCCTTTGAGATCCGGATGCCACTGATCGTTGCCATCCGGAATCAAGACGGCGCAGGGCATGGTCAATCCCGAAGGATGAGCCACCACATGTTCGACGATGGCCTGGATGGTCCCGGAAGTGGGAGCGTGTATCGGTGCCGAGACAAACCCGCTGGGAATGCCGATGACCTGTCCCTTGTAGACCCGTTCTCCCGGTTCGACACACGGGTCGCAGGGGGCGCCCATGTGCTGGTGCAGCGGAACATAAAGCTGTTTCGGCGGCGTGGAAAGCTCTTCGATGGCGCAGTGCCGGGAGAGTTCCTTGTACTCTTTCGGGTGTACGCCGCCGTGGAATTTCCGTAAAATGGTTGCCACGATTCCCATGGTGGGGTCTCCTTGATTGGGATTAGTGGAGCGTGACATGGGGACCGGTCGGCTTCTCCCATTTCCAGGAATAGATCGAATTCGGGAGCGGGACCATTTCGATGCAGTCCACCGGGCAGGGTTCGACGCAGGCTTCGCAGTCGGTACACATGTCGGCGATCACGGTGTGGGATTGTTTGTTGGCGCCGACGATGGCATCCACCGGACAGGCCTTGATGCAGGCGGTGCAGCCGATGCATTTGTCTTCGTGGATCACCGCGACCCGGGGGCCTTGATCCACTTCCATAACCACCGGTTCGATGCCCAGAATGCCTGCGATGGCCTCCATGGCTTCCACGCCCCCCGGAGAACAGAGGCTGATGGCGATTTTTTCCTCACCGGCCAGGGCTTCGGCGTAGGCATGGCAGCCGGGAAATCCGCAGTTGCCGCAATTGGTGGAGGGCAGTGCCGCCTCCAGGCTTTCCACGACCGGATTTCCCTCCACATGAAACTTGATGGCCGCATAGCCCAGTCCCAGTCCCGCCACCAGGGCCATGCCACCCATGCTCAATATCGCTTCGATCATGGCGATCTCCTTTTGGATCGTTTGATTATCCTTTACAAGATTGGGGATCCTACTTGACCATGCCCGCGAAGCCCATGAAGGCCAGCGACAGCAGACCGGCATTTACCAGGGCAATGGGCGCGCCTTTGAACAGCGCCGGAACGTCGGACAGATTGATCCGTTCCCGCATGCCGGCAAACAGCACCAGAATGAGACCGAATCCGGTGGCCGCGCCGAAACCGTTGAAGGTCGCCTGGAGAAAGTTGAGTTCCTTTTGAATGTTGATGATCGTCACCCCCAGCACCACGCAGTTGGTGCTGATGAGGGGCAGAAAGATTCCCAACGAGTCGTAGAGGGCCGGACTGGTTTTGTGGACGATCATTTCGGTCAACTGGACCAAAGCGGCGATGATCAAAATAAAGGCCAGTGTGCGTAAATAATCCAATCCGAGGGGGTCCAGAATGTAGCGTTGGGTCAGCCAGGTGATGATGGAAGAGACAGTGATGACAAAGACCACGGCGTAGGCCATGCCCACGGAGGTTTCCACTTTTTTGGAGACTCCGAGAAACGGACAGATACCGAGGAATTTGGTTAGGACAAAATTGTTGACGAGAATTGTGCTGACCAGAATCATAATGTAATCAGTCATGATGGCGCACCTTGGGTTGGGTAGGAGTGGGTGCTGTACGGCTCTCGGCGCCCTTCTGAACATCGGCAACCCTGCAAGGGGGAAAGGGCGAATATTAGATACTCCTGATCAAGCCGGCTGGCAATGGGAAAAAAACAGGATTGAATCATTTCTTAAGCGGCGAGATGGCTTGACGGATGGGGCAAAAGTGTTCATCCTTATATTTTTTTTTGGCAGAACAATATGTTGTTTTCCCTTTAGCATCATGGAGGATCGGCATGTCCCACATCCACGCGGAACAGGTACTGGAAGCATTAAAAAAAGTCATGGATCCGGATTTGAAACGTAACATCGTCAGTCTGGGATTCATCAAGGATCTGGTGATCGATGGGGGTCGGGTGGCGTTCAAGGTGGAATTGACCACTCCTGCCTGTCCGGTCAAGGCGCTGCTGCAAAAACAGGCACATGATGTGGTGGCCGCGTTGCCGGGAGTGGAACAGGTGTTGGTGGAGATGACCGCCCAGGTGCGTGCCTCGGTGAAAAAGGATAACACGGACCTGATTCCCGGTGTGCGCAACGTGATCGCCGTGGCTTCCGGCAAGGGTGGCGTGGGCAAATCCACCACGGCGGTCAATCTGGCCCTGGCCTTGGCGGAAAGTGGGGCCTCGGTGGGCATTCTGGATGCGGATATCTATGGCCCCAGCCTGCCCCGCATGCTCAACGTCAACGAAAAGCCTGAACCCGGCGAGGGGCGCAAGATGGTTCCGATCAGGGCGCATGGTCTGGCTGCCATGTCCATGGGATTTTTCATGGACGAGTCCCAACCCGTGGTGTGGCGTGGACCTATGGTGGGCATGGCGGTGGAACAGATGTTGCGCGATGTGGATTGGGGAGTGTTAGATTATCTGGTGGTGGATCTGCCTCCGGGCACCGGTGACGCCCAGTTGACCCTGGCCCAGAAAGTGCCCATCACCGGCGTGGTGATCGTCTCCACCCCCCAGGCGGTGGCCCTGGCGGATGTGCGCCGCGGAGTGAACATGTTTTTGAAGGTGGATGTGCCGGTCATCGGGGTGATCGAGAACATGTCGTATTATCTGTGTCCCCAGTGCGGCCATCGGGCCGATATTTTTGATCACGGCGGAGCCCGCATCGAGGCTGAAGCCATGGGGACCGTTTTTCTGGGGGATATCCCGCTGGATATCGCCATCCGCGAAGACATGGACGCCGGCAAGCCGATTCTCGTGGCCCGTCCGGACAGTCCCCAGGCGCAACGCTATCGGGAAATCGCTTCCCTCATCGCGGCCCGGGTGGCCACCATGGGTTTCCAGGAGAGCCGTTTTCCCAATATCGTGGTGGAGTGAGTCTCAGGCGACTGCGACGGATCGTTTGGTCGCAGTCGCCGTTTTGTTTCATGGTCGAGGGGTCTCCTGGCATGAAATTCAGTCACCGTTTTTTTGAAAATGTCGATTGCGAGTATTATCCCTGCCATGTGGTGCCGCCGGGCCATCATCTGAATTGCCTGTTTTGCTTTTGCCCGCTTTATTCTTACCGGGATTGTCCCGGCACCCCCATTTGGCTTGAATCCGGCATCAAGGATTGCTCCGGATGTACCACCACCGCGTTGGAGGATGCCCACGACGTGGTCATGGATTTTTTGATGGATCCGCAACGCGTCCGTCAATCGTGAGGAGAAGGTCCGAATGAATGTCACAAGCCATCCCTGTTCCCGTTGCGAAACCTTGCCGGGACATTTGAGCAGTCATGGGAATCTTTATCTGTGGCCACCCCTGGGACACAGTATGGCCAAGGTCACCGGGTTTCTGACCCGGGCCGGATACCGGTTTGAACAGGTGGTCGCACAAGGGTATCTGGCCATTGAGATTCCCGAGCAGGGATTCGATGGCTGTTGTACCGGCATTCATGAGGCGATTGGCAGCAAGGAAGGGCAAGATACCCTGGCGTTGTATCTGGATGGAAACCGGGTGCCGGATCTGAACGACATTCGCAAGGTGATCAGCCTGGATGTGTTGATTGCCAGACAAAAGGAAGAGTGGTTGATCGATGTGTTGAGGGAAAAAAGATTGACCAACCATTTTCAGCCTATTTTTCATGCCAACGATACACGCGAACCTTTTGCCCATGAGTGCCTGTTGCGCGGTTTGACCCAAGAGGGGGAAATTATTCCCCCTGGAAAATTGTTTCATGCGGCCACGACCACAGATTTATTGTTTCAGTTGGATCGGGCTGCCCGGGCCATGGCGGTGAAGAATGCGGCCTCCTGTGGCATCGACAGCAAGATCTTTATCAATTTTACCCCAACCTCCATCTATGATCCTCAATATTGTCTGCAATCCACGGTCAAGATCATCAAAGAAAGTGGTCTCATGCGCGACCGGATCGTGTTCGAGGTGATCGAAACCGAAAAACTGGATGATCCGGCACATTTGGCGACTATTTTGAAATTTTACCGGCATGCGGGATTCCAGGTGGCTTTGGATGATCTGGGTTCCGGTTATTCCTCTCTCAACCTGTTGCCCGTTTTGAAACCGGATTATATCAAGATTGATCGCGAGTTGATTTCCGGCATACACAAAGACCGGTTCAAGATCGTGATCGTGGAGAAACTGGTGGACATCTGCAAGGATCTGGGCATTCTGGTGGTGGCGGAAGGGATCGAGATCCAGGAGGAGTTGACGGTCTTGCAGCAATTGGGTGTGGATTTCGTTCAGGGTTTCTTGTTGGCGAGACCGTCTGCCAAAGGCTGGATCTCATAATAAACCGGCTCATGATTCATGTCCCCGACGCGTTTGTGGCTCGAAAAGCCATGGAAAAGGCCATGTGACCTGCCAGCATGGTGCCTGTGAATCCTCCGCCCGGCCTGGAAAAGGCGGAAGCCAACCAAAGTCCCGGCACGGGTGTTTTGGCTCCGGGTCTGTGGCGACCCGCCTGCATCGGGGTCTGGGCAAAACCATAAACCGAGCCTCCTGGGGTGTTCAGATAGCGGGCCATGGTTCGGGCTGTTGCCATTTCGCTCACCACGATTTTTGACTCGATGCCAGGGAACCGGCTGGAAAAATCCTGAATCAAGGCTTTCATCCAGGCTTTTTTCTTTTGGGCATAGGCGCGTTTGTCCAGAATATCCCAGTTGGCCAGCCGGTCCAGACCGGTCAGGACGATCAGGTTCATGCCGTTGGTGGCGAGTCCCGAGTCGATAGCGGCATAATTGGCCACCACATAGGGTGGAATGATGTTTTGCGGGCTTTCGGCCAACAACCCCGCCGCTTCCCGATAGTGTCCCAGAGTATGCATCCAGTCGGGAAATAGAAAAGTGGAGTGGTGAATCAATCCATAATTCTGAGGTTGTGTCTTCACCCCAAGGTAGATGCACCACAAAGAGGTGGCTGGTTCCAACCCGGCGTAGTTGGCTCGGAAAAGCCGACGCTCCTGGGGAGGCAGCATTTCGGCGGTGACCATGGGAGCGGCGTTGGCAAAGACCATGGGGGCTGAGACTTCGCATGCGGAGGTGCCATTCCGTGAGGCGCACGTCACCCCCGTCACGCGCCCTTTCTTGATGAGAATCCGATTGACCACCTGACCGCAGCGCACCTCTCCGCCGTGGGTGCGGATGATTCGGGCCAAAGCTTGACTTAATTGACCGGAACCCCCTTTGATATAATAGTTGCCGCGATAAAATGATCCTTGTGCGGTGGCGAAAAATTTCAGACTGAGCCGGTCCGGATCATCACCGTAATAGGGAAGATTGGCGCACAGTGCCAGTTTGATTCCTTCCTGTTCTCCGAACAAGGCCTCCAACCATGGGCTGATACTGGATCGTTCGTAGTGGGCCATCGACCATCGATGCGGATCGGATGAAGGCTCTTGCGGTGCGGATTTGCCCAGGATCTCATCGAACCAATGGTGAATGGCGCGACTGTGGGAGGGGAAATGGGCTTCCACCTGACCGCGGTGCTGATCGGCCAGACTGGGCATGACAAAGCGGCCAAAGGCGGGGTGGTGGACGGCGTATAATTCCGGCAGTGGCACCAGGGTGATATGGTCGAAAAGGCCGAGATGTTCAAATAATGCACGGTTGGGATCGTCGGCTTCAAAGCCGTCCATTTGATGCAACCCGGCATCGATGCGCAGTTTGCCACGGGTGAAGTTGGTGGCGGCTCCACCCACCTGATCGTGTCTTTCCAGAACCACAACCCTGGCCCCGGACTTTGCCGCCAGGGCCCCGGCGACCAGTCCACCGAGACCACTTCCGATGACGATGGCATCAAAGCTGTTGTGCATCCGTGTTCCTAATACCGGGTGTGCCCCCCTTGGGAATAATTTGATTGTGATTGGATGAGAAGTCAACAGAAAAATCTCCATGATGCCATGTATTGGGATCAATAGTGTTGGGTCTCTGTTGGATTTTTAAGAAAGAGTGAATATGTTTACAAATGTATCGCCTGCGTGCTGCATTTTTTGTACAGACTGTATTGACTTGTGGATGGAGTGGGATCATGTCAATTTATTTTTTCAGACACATATTTTATAATATTTTTTATTAAAAAAATAAAATTGCTTGACTTTTTTTTGAGACGTGTTACTGTTTTTCTAAGTTTTTTCTTTTTTTTGTCGTTATCAAATAAATAGTTATTATTTATGTCCTGGAATTGGCCATGTCCAAGAGAATATATACCTCCAGTATTTTCTCTCCGGTCTCCGGACCTGAGAACAATATTGCCAAAATCAGACGCAAGGCGGCGTTGCTGAAGACCGGAGCTTTGCAAAATGCGATTCTCAACAGCGCCAATTTTTCCAGTATCGCCACCGATGCCAAGGGGGTCATTCAGATCTTTAACGTCGGTGCGGAGCGCATGTTGGGCTACGAGGCCGTTGAAGTGCTCAACAAGATCACCCCCGCCGATATTTCCGATCCCCAGGAACTGATCACCCGCGCCAAGGAGTTGAGCAACGAATTTTTCAAGTTGATCACGCCGGGTTTCGAGGCGTTGGTGTTCAAGGCCTCCCGGGGGATTGAAGACATCTACGAGTTGACTTACATCCGCAAGGATGGCAGTCGTTTCCCGGCGGTGGTGTCGGTCACGGCTCTGCGTGATATCCAGGATGTGATTATTGGCTATCTGTTGATTGGCACGGACAATACCGCGCGCAAACTGGCGGAGGAGGCCCTGCTGAAAGCCGGGGCGCTGCAAAACGCGATTTTCAACAGCGCCAATTTTTCCAGCATCGCCACCGACGCCAAGGGGGTCATTCAGATCTTCAACGTGGGAGCCGAGCGTATGCTGGGTTATACGGCGGTTGAAGTGATGAACAAGATCACCCCCGCCGATATTTCCGATCCGAAAGAGGTGATCGCCCGCGCCAGAACTTTGAGCGAAGAATTGGCCACGACGATCACGCCAGGTTTTGAGGCGTTGGTGTTCAAGGCCTCCCGGGGGATTGAGGATATCTACGAGTTGACGTACATCCGCAAGGATGGCAGTCGTTTTCCGGCGGTGGTGTCGGTCACGGCCTTGCGGGATGCCCAGGAACTCATTATCGGCTATTTGTTGATCGGAACGGACAACACCGCGCGCAAGCAAGTCGAAGCCAAGCAAAAGAAACTGGATCAACGTTTGCGAGATCAACAATTTCTGACCCGCTCTCTGATTGAATCCAATATTGACGCCCTCGTGACCACAGATAAATCCGGAATCATCACCGAAGCCAACAAACAGATGGAGGCCATTACTGGTTGTACCCGCGATGAATTGATCGGCGCCCCTTTCAAGAACTATTTCACCGACCCGGAGCGGGCCGAAGCGGGTATCAATCTGGTGTTGAGCGAAAAGAAATTGATTGATTACGATCTCATCGTGCTGGCCTGGGATGAAAAACAGACCCCGGTATCGTTGCATGCCACCACCATTTACGGTCGCAGTCGGAATTTGCAGGGGGTTTTTGCCGCCGTGCGCGACATGACCGAACGCAAACGTCTCGATCATGTGATCGATGAAAAAAATGCTGAATTGGAAAATGCTAAGATCCTGGCGGAAACGGCCAATCTCGCCAAATCGGAATTTTTGGCCACCATGAGCCATGAGATCCGTACCCCGATGAACGGGGTGATCGGTTTGACTCACTTGTGTCTTCAGACGGAATTGACCGGACAGCAGCGGGATTATCTGGTCAAGGTGAGTGTCAGTGCCAACATCCTGCTGCAACTGATCAATGATATTCTGGATTTTTCCAAGATCGAGGCCGGCAAGTTGACCATGGAAAATGCCCGGTTCACCCTTGATGAAGTGTTGGGTGGGGTGGTGGCCATCCTGAGTGATCGTAGTCAGGAAAAGGGGCTGGAGTTGCTGTTGTATACCAAAAAGAATGTCCCCAATTGTTTGAAGGGGGATTCTCACCGTCTGGGGCAGATTCTAACCAATTTGGTGGGTAATGCCATCAAGTTTACCGAAAAAGGGGAGGTTTCCATCATCACCGAGGTCTTGCAAGAGACCGAACACACGGTCTTTCTTCAATTCGCGGTACGGGATACCGGGATCGGCATGACGTCGGAGCAGTTGGGCAAGTTGTTTCAGGAATTTTCCCAAGGCGATACGTCCATTACCCGCAAATATGGGGGAACCGGTTTGGGACTGGCCATCAGCAAACGTTTGGTGGAGATGATGGGAGGGCAGATCGGGGCGGAAAATGAACCATCGCGGGGCAGTCGTTTCACCTTTACCGCCCGGTTCGACAAGGTGGATTGTCCGGAAACGGCATCCTTGATGCCTTCGGAAGATCTTTGTGGATTGCGCATCCTGGTGGTGGATGACAACGCAGGAGCCTTGCAGATCATTGCCGAACATCTGGAATCGTTAACCTATCATCCCATTTGTGTCGAGAGCGGTCCTGCGGCTCTTCATGCTTTGGTTGAGGCCGATCAGGATGATGCGTCCTTTGATCTGGTGCTGGTTGACTGGAGAATGCCGGATATGAATGGCCTGGAAACCTCCCGGCGCATCAAGCAAGATCTGCATTTGAGAAAGATTCCTTATATTATTATGGTGACGGCCTATGGTCAGGAGTATATCGCCTCCAGCGCAGAGGAGAAGAAGTTGCTGGATGGTTTCCTGATGAAACCGGTGAATATTTCTTCCTTGTTGGATGTGATCATGATCGTTTTTGGTCACAAGCCGGCCAGGCAGTTGATGGGGAATTCCAACACGCAACGGGCCAGTCTGGCCGGGGCGCGATTGTTGCTGGCGGAAGACAACGAAATCAACCAGCAGGTGGCGATGGAGTTGCTGGAACAGGCGGGGATCACGGTGGTGGTGGCCAACAATGGACTGGAGGCGGTGAATCTGGTGGGCAAGGAGCATTTTGACGCCATTCTGATGGATCTCCAGATGCCGGTCATGGATGGATTGACGGCCACAAAGCGCATTCGCAAAGAGAAAAGTGCCGAATTGTTGCCCATCATCGCGATGACAGCCAATGCCATGGCCGGAGATCGGGAAAAATGTTTGGATGCTGGCATGAATGATCATATTGCCAAGCCCGTGGAGCCGGACGAGATGTATGCCACCTTGGCCAAATGGATTACGATTCAATCGGGTGTGAGTGGGCAATCCTCGGTATCGTTGGCTGCGTGCAGAGGGGCGAATCTGGTTTTGCCCATGCCGCCTTTGCCGGGAATCGATGTGACTCGGGGGTTGCGCAATGTGGGTGGCAACAGCACGTTGTATCGAAAAGTTTTGTTGAAATTTGCCTGCAATCAAGGGGGATCGTGTCTGGAGATGGAGCGGGATCTGGCCTGTGGTGACCAGATGGCTTTGGAACATGCCGCCCATGCCCTGAAGGGGGTTTCCGCCACGCTTGGGGTGTTGAAATTGGCTGATCTGGCAGGAAAAATCGAAATACAGTCCAAGAATGGATTGTCGGGATTGTCGGAACTGCTGGCCACAACAGCCAATGAACTGGCACGCATCGTCTCAACCATTGAAACCACACTGGTGCCATTGCCGACCATGACCCCAGAGGGAGATCAGCCGGCGGTGGATGTGGGGCCGGAAGTGTTGGCGCCCTTATTCAACGAGGCGGTTGCGTTGCTTTTTGCCTTTGATTCTTCGGTGGCCAAGGTGGTGGAGGAGATCATCTCCTTGGTGCATAGTGAACATCGGCGGAACAGGGTGGCCTCCATCAAGATGGCTTTGGGGGCGTATGATTTTGAGACGTGCCTTTCTCTTTTCCATGCCTGGTCCCAGGAAGAAGGGATTCATTTGGAGGAGTATCAACCATGCCATATGCCGTCAACGCGCCCAGAAAGACCGTTTTAATCGTCGATGACCTTTCGGAGAATTTGGACGTTCTGGAAGGGATCCTCACCCCCCATTACCGGGTTCAGGTGGCGATCAGTGGACGGTTGGCGATTCGGATTGCCTTTTCGACGCCACCGGATTTGATCCTGCTGGATGTGATGATGCCGGAGATGGATGGGTACACGGTGTGTCGGTTGCTCAAAAACGATGAGCGTACCTGGGAGATTCCTGTGCTGTTCGTGACCGCCAAGTCCGAGGAAGAAAATGAGATCAGAGGTTTTGAACTGGGGGCGGCGGATTATCTGATCAAGCCGGTCAGTTCCGCCATTATTCTGGCTCGGGTCAAGATCCACCTGGACTTGCACGATCAGAGGAAACTGCTGTCCGATCAGGTTGCGGTGCGCACCGCGCAGTTGCTACTCCAGAACATGGAATTGGCAGAGACCCGCCAGGAGGTGATTCGTCAACTGGGTCGGGCGGCGGAGTATCGGGATAACGAAACCGGTATGCATGTGATACGTATGAGTCGGTATGTCCATTTGCTGGCCATACATGCGGGGTTGAGTGAACCGGAAGCGGAGTTGTTGATGCTGGCGGCACCGATGCATGATCTGGGCAAAATCGGGATTCCAGATCACATTCTGCTGAAGCCAGGCAATTTGACCGTAGAGGAATTTGCCGTCATTCAGACCCATTGCGAGATGGGATATCGGATCATTGGGACGCAAAAGAGTGACATTTTGAGTCTGGGTGGGTTGGTCGCGTTGACCCACCACGAGAAATGGAACGGCAGTGGCTATCCGGCCAAACTGTGTGGGGAAGCCATTCCTGTGATGGGACGATTGACGGCCATCGGGGATGTCTTTGATGCCTTGACCTCTGTCCGACCCTATAAAAAAGCTTGGTCCGTGGATGACGCCTTGAACGTGATCTCCCAGTCGGCGGGAGAACAGTTTGATCCGCGACTGGTCACGATCTTTATCGGTTTGAAATCGGAAGTTGTGGAAATTATGCAGCAATATCAAGATGACGTTGTATGATGTCGATCGCTTTCATCCCGTTCGTCCGGCAAAAGATGAAACCATTACAGTTGAGGTTGCAATCTTCACCATGAATCCATCTGACATGCAGGGAACCCTGGAAGGCACCATTCTGCTGGTGGATGATCAGCCGGAACAAATCGACGTGATCAAATCGTCGTTGGAGGAGTATTTTGTAGTCAAGATCGCCATTCGGGGAAATTTTGTGTTCCCGGCGTGTCGTCGTGGGATCATCGATCTGATCTTATTGGATATCATGATGCCGGGACTCAACGGATACGAAATCTGTCGTCAGTTGAAGAGCAATCCGGAAACCAAAGATATTCCAGTGATTTTCCTGACCAGCAAAGATGGTCAGGACGATGAGGCCGTTGGCTTGAAGTTTGGCGCGGTGGATTTTATCCGCAAACCCAGCAGTCCGTCTGTGGTATTGGCCAGATGCCGCAATACGATTGCCCATCAACGGGCCAAAGAGAATCTGCGTCGCAAAAACGAGGAACTCCAGCAGGCCCTGAAAGAACTTCAACAGGCCATGAGGATTCGTGAAGATATGGAGCGGATGTCCCGTCATGACCTCAAAGGTCCGCTTTCCACGATCATCGGCTTGCCGGAACTGATTCTGGAAGATTATAATTTGACCGACAAACAGAGAAGATACATCAAGAGAATCGAAAGAAGCGGTTATACTCTGTTGGAGATGATCAACAAATCCCTGGATCTATTCAAAATGGAAAATGGTACCTATACGTTCAATCCGGAGGAAGTCGATCTTTTGGCCATTTTAGAACGTATCGTGGGTGATCTGGGGCAACATTCTGGTCCGCTGGGGGTTGATATGGTTATTGAGGGGGAAAAGGATGCGGAACCCCTTGCTTCTTTTATTGTTCTCGGCGAAAAGATGCTTTGTTATCCGCTCTTTTACAATGTTTTGTTGAACGCCATCGAGGCTTCTTCTGAGAATGGGCGGATTGTGATTGGTTTGTCTACCACAGGCGATACAGGAACCATCCGGATCACCAATACAGGGGAAGTGCCTTTGGAGATCCGGGAACAATTCTTCGACAAATACGTCACTTCGGGCAAAAGCGGTGGCACCGGTCTGGGAACCTATTCCGCTTGGCTGGCGGCGAAAACCCAGTTGGGTGGGATTGAACTGGATACCAGTCACGCCGGTGAGACCTCGGTGATTGTCACGCTGCCCTGTCCCGGATGAAAGGGTCCTGTTTTCCGTGGTCAAGGGGTGATCCAGGGGGTTATGCCTTTTCCCGTGGCGCAGTTTTGGGAATGCCCACCCCTTTGACCAGGGCATAGATGGCCGGAATCACCACCAGGGTCAAAAGGGTGGAAGAGACCATGCCCCCCACCATGGGGGCGGCGATGCGGCGCATCACCTCCGAACCGGTTCCGGTACTCCACAGGATCGGCAGCAGACCCGCCATGATTGCCACCACGGTCATCATCTTGGGGCGTACCCGCTCTACCGCCCCTTCCATGATGGCGTGATACAGATCCAGACGTGTAACCGGTTCATGCATTTCATGGCG
Organism: Magnetococcales bacterium; assembly: GCA_015231755.1. Taxonomy (NCBI): domain Bacteria; kingdom Pseudomonadati; phylum Pseudomonadota; class Magnetococcia; order Magnetococcales; species Magnetococcales bacterium. Next base: position 54,678 of record JADGAZ010000016.1, read on the forward strand.
TTTTTCCAACGCCTCCTTCCAGGCGTGATCCAGATAGATCAACATCACCACTCCGGTTTCCGCCGCGACCCCCGCCAGGGCGATGAAGCCCACCGCCACCGCCACGCTCATGTTGAAGTGCAGATGATCCATCAGCCAGATCCCCCCCACCAGGGCGAAGGGCAGGGAGAGCATGACGATCAGGGTTTCGGCGATGCGACCGAAATTCAGATACAGCAACAAGAAAATCAGGAAGATAGTCAAAGGCACCACAATCTTGAGCCGCTCCTTGGCCCGTTCCATGTACTCGAACTGCCCGCTCCATTGCAAGAAAGTGCCGGGTGGCATCTGCACCGCCGTGCGTACCGCCTGCTGGGCGTCGGCCACGTAACCGCCGATGTCCCGATCCCGAATGTCGATGTAAATGTAAACCGACAGCAGGGCGTTTTCGGTGCGGATGGCTGCCGGTCCTTTTTCCAGGCGCACCGAGGCCAATTGTCCCAATGGAATGGTGGCCCCGTTTTCCGCCTGCACCAGCACCCGTTGGGCAATGGATTCCGGATCGGAACGGAAATCCCGGGGATAGCGCACGTTGACCGTGAACCGTTCCCGGCCTTCCACGGTGGTGGTGACACTCTCCCCACCCAGAGCGGTGAGAATGGTCTCTTGCAGATCGCCGATGGTCAAGCCGTAACGGGAGATGGCATCCCGGTCCGGATCGATGGTCAGATAGAAGCCTCCCCCGACCCGTTCCGCATAGGCGCTGGTGGTGCCCGGCACCCCCTTGACCACGGTTTCGATTTGTTGGGCCAAAGGTTCCAACTCTTCGAGGGTCTTGCCGAACACCTTGATGCCGATGGGGGTGCGGATGCCGGTGGAAAGCATGTCGATGCGGGCCTTCAGGGGCATGGTCCAGGCATTGCTGATGCCGGGCATCTGCAATGCCTCATCCATTTCCGCGATCAGTTTGTCCAGAGTCATGTCCGGTCGCCATTCGTTTTCCGGCTTGAGATTGATCACGGTCTCGAACATCTCCGTGGGGGCTGGATCCGTGGCTGTGGCGGCCCGGCCCGCCTTGCCCAGCACCGAGGCCACTTCGGGGAAACTTTTGATGATCTTGTCCTGGGTTTGCAACAGCTCTTCCGCCTTGGTCATGGAGAGACCCGGCAGGGTGGTGGGCATGTAAAGCAGCGTGCCTTCGTTCAGGGCGGGCATGAATTCGCTGCCGATCCGTTGGGCCGGTGCGATGGTGATCACCAGGGTGCCGATGGCCAGCAGAATGAAGACGATCTTGAAGCGCAACACCAGTCGTATGATCGGACGATAGAGCCAGATGAGCAATCGGTTGATGGGATTTTTGTGTTCCGGCAGAATCCGCCCTCGCACGAACAGCAGCATCAGCACCGGCACCAGGGTGACGGAGAGAAATGCCGCTCCGGCCATGGCAAAGGTCTTGGTATAAGCCAACGGTTTGAACAGTCGTCCTTCCTGATCTTCCAGGGTGAAGACCGGCAGAAACGATACGGTGATCACCAACAGGCTGAAAAAGAGCGGCGGTCCCACCTCGGCGGCGGCCTCCATCAACACCCGATGGCGGGGTGCGTCGGGTGGGGCACGTTCCAGGTGTTTGTGGGCGTTTTCGATCATCACGATGGCCGCGTCCACCATGGCGCCCACGGCGATGGCGATTCCCCCCAGGCTCATGATGTTGGAGGTCATGCCCAAGGCGTTCATTAAGATCATGGCGATCAGCACCCCCACCGGCAGCATCAGAATGGCCACCAGGGCGCTGCGCACATGCAGCAAAAAGAGGATGCACACCCCGGCCACGATCAGGCTTTCTTCGATCAAGGTGGTCTTGAGGGTCTCCACGGCCCGCAGAATCAGTTCCGAGCGGTCATACAGGGCTTCGATGCGTACCCCTTCTCCCAGGCTGTTGGCCACCTCCGCCAGTTTGGCCTTGGTGTTGCGGATCACCGCCAGGGCGTTCTGGCCGAAACGCTGCAACACGATGCCGCTGACCACTTCCCCTTCGCCGTTGAGTTCCGCCAGACCCCGGCGTTCATCCGGTCCCAGTTCGACCCGGGCCACGTCCCGCAGGCGGATCGGGGTGCCCCGTTCTTCTTTGAGGACGATTTTTTCGATATCCTCCACCCCCCGCAGATACCCCTTGCCCCGTACCACATATTCGGTTTCCGCCATCTCCACCACCCGTCCTCCCACATCCCGGTTGCTCATGGCGATGGCTTGGGTAACCCGGGAGAGGGAAATCTTGAAGGCCTGCAATTGTTGGGGATCGACGATGACTTGATACTGCTGCACAAAACCGCCGACGCTGGCCACTTCCGCCACCCCTTCGGCCTTGGCCAGATGATAACGCAGATACCAGTCCTGAAGGGTGCGCAGTTCCGCCAGGGTTTTCTCCTTGGCCAGCACCGCATATTGAAACACCCAGCCCACCCCGGTGGCGTCCGGTCCCAGGGTGGGGGTGATGCCGGTGGGAAGGCGTTTGGCCGCGAAGTTGAGATACTCCAACACCCGGCTGCGGGCCCAGTAGATGTCGGTGCCGTCTTCAAAGATGATGTAGACGAAGGAGACCCCGAAGAAGGAAAAACCCCGTACCAGCTTGGAACGGGGCACCGAAAGCATGGCGGTGGTCAAAGGATAGGTGACCTGATCCTCCACCACCTGGGGAGCCTGTCCGGGGAACTCGGTGTACAGGATCACCTGCACATCCGAAAGGTCCGGAATGGCGTCCAGGGGGATGCGGGAGAGGGCATGGGCGCCGGCTGCCACCAGAAACAGTGTCCCGAGCAGCACCAGCAGCACATTGCGGCATGACCAGCGGATGAGGGTATCGATCATCGTTTCGTTTTTGGAGTTCCCGGTTTGTTGCTTAATGAGAGAAATGACCCAGCGCGGCCCGCAGATTGGCTTCGGCGTCGATGAGGAAATTGGCCCGCACCACCACCTTTTCCCCTTCCGTCAGCCCTTCCAGGATTTCCACATAGCCATTGCCCTTGGCCCCGGCCCGCACCGGTCGCGGTTCGTACAGCCCTTCGCCCCGTTCCACCAGCACCACCTGACGGGAGCCGCTGTCCAGCAGGGCGGAGTCGGGGATGGAAACCAGGGAGACGTTGCCCGGTGTTTGCAACTGCACGGCGGCGTAGAGGGCGGGACGCAAGGCGCCATCCGGATTGGCCAGTTCGATGCGCACCTTGATGGTGCGGGTTTCGGTGGTGAGGGTGGGATTCATGAAGGCCACCTTGCCGTGAAAGGTTTTGCCCGGCATGGCGGTCAGGGTCACTTCGGCTTTTTGTCCCACCTGGACAAATCCCATATCCTGCTCGAACACATCCGCCAGCACCCACACGGTGGACAGATCGGCAATGCGGTAGAGCATCTCTCCGGGCATGAAACGCATTCCCTGAATGGCGTTCTTCTCCAGGATCACCCCGGAAACCGGAGAGGGGATGGTCAAGGTCCGACTGGCGGCGCGTTTTTCCCGCAGTCGTTGAATCTGACCTTCGGACAGATCCCAGTTGCGCAGTCGGATCAGGGAGCTTTCCGCCAGATCGGCCGCTGTGCGCCGGGTCTCCGGATCGGCATCCCGCAGCGTTTCCGTGGCGCGCATCGTGGCCAGATACTCCTGCTGGGCCTGTACCAGGGAGGGGGCGTAGACCTCCATGAGGGGCTGGCCACGTCGCACGTTTTGTCCGGTGACATCCGCGTGCAGTGTTTCGATCCAGCCTTCGTATTTCAGATTCACCACATGCAGACGCCGTTCATCCACCGTGACGGTGCCCACAGCCCGGATGGAACGGGTGACCGGATTCCGGGTGGCGGTTTCGGTTCTGACCCCGAGCTTTTGCACCTTGTCCAGATTGATGCGCACCGCGTTGGCCGCTTCCGGTGGCGGGGCCTCGTCCGCGTAAACCGGTACATAGTCCATGCCCATGGAGTCTTTTTTGGGGGTGGGTGAGGTGTCGGGCTGTCCCATGGGGTTTCGGTAATACAGGATTTTGCGTTCGGCCTTCGGGGCCGGGGTTGTTTCGGGTGGCGGGGCTTCATCGACATAAACCGGTATATAGTCCATGCCCATGGAGTCTTTTTTGGGGGTGGGTGAGGTGTCGGGCTGTCCCATGGGGTTGCGGTAATACAGGATCTTGCGCTCGGCTTTGGCAGGGGTGGCCGCTGCGGGGAGCGGGGAGGCGTGTCCTTCGTGGCCCTCCTGGGCGCCGCTGCGGACCTCGGGGGCGAAGCAGAGCATCCCGATCAACACGGTGGGAATCCAGAGCCGTTTCAACCCGTTCATGCCGTTCACAAGTCACCTCCGATCAACCGTTCGATCTCCGCCAGTCGTACCTGCTGCTCGAACTGGGCCTTGACCCGTTCGATCTGGAATTTTTTCAACCGTTGCACCGCGTCCAGCACCGTGGTGGCTTCGGCGATGCCGGCTTCATAACCTTTGAGGGCCGACTGCAAGGCGATGCGTGCCTGGGGCAGGAGAATTTCCGTGGCGCTTTTTTCCACTTGACGGGCCTCTTCCAGACTGAGCAGTGCCTCCCGCAAGCCGGATTCCAGTTTCAGCCGTGCCAAGTTCACCCGTTCTCCGGCGGCCTGTTTTTTGGCGAGGGCCTCTTGTTCGGCGCTGGTGCGCCAACCGGTCCGGATCGGCAGATTGAGCCCCACCATGGCCTCGAACCCATCCTGCATGCCTTCTTCCCGTCGATCCACCAGACCGAACCCCACCTCCACATCCGGCAGCCAGTTCTTGCCCGCCAGACGATTTTCCCCTTCGGCGCCTTCCAGACGGGCTTGACTCATTTTCAGATCCGGATTGGCCGCCAAGGCCCGTTCCAGCAATTGCGCCGGATCCAGGGCACGGTCCGCAGGCATGGGACGCAGATGGGGATGTTCCACCAAAGGGGCGTCCGGGGGACGATTCACCAGGGCGTTCAGGCGGGCCCGGATGCGGTGACGCTCTTTTTCCAGCCGGGTCAGCTCTACGGACAAGGCTCCCCGTTCCGCCTCGGCGGAGGTGGCCTCCAGTTGTTGTCCCGCCCCCTGGGCATAGCGGACCCGGGCGAATTCCACCAGGGCGCGCATCACCTGGATCAGTTCGCTGGTCTGGTCCATGGACAGATGCACCCGGTGATAATCCGCATAGGCGGTTTTGACCCGCATCATCACTTCGGCCACGCGTTCTTCCAGTTGAGCGTTCGCCTCCCGACTGCCCGCCTCGGCAATGGCCCGACGGGTGGCCCGTTTGCCCCAACCGGGTATTTCTTGTTGCACGGTGTATTTGTAGATTCCGGTCTGACTCGGCCAACCGGCGTCGTTTTTGGAGATTTCGTCGAAGGTGATTTTGAGCTTGGGATCGGGCAGGGCGTCGGATCCTTGGATGCGCGCCTTGGCGGCATCGTTGTCCAGGGCGGCGGCGGCCAACTCCGGATTTAAGGTTTTGGCCAACTGCAACAACTCTTCGACGCTGGCTCCCACGGGTTGGGTGACCGGAGGGGCGGTTGGGGCTCCCCAGGCAGGCCAGGAGGTTGCCAACAACCATAAAAGCGCCAAAGCGCGTGCTTTCATGAGAACGCTCCCGGAATCCATGGGCGTGAAGTGTCGTTCAAACGGATTCTATCCATACAAGGCTTTCTTTCATCATAGAGCGAATTGATTGACAGGGAAAGTCTTGGAGGCTAACATGTTCAGGTTTTTGTGTCGATCACCCGTGCCTTTTTTTGAAACGAGATCAACATGTCCAGAAAAACAGTCGATGCGGGGGAAGAGACCCCCATGACCGGTCAGGAGCCGGATGTCGAGAACAACGCCCCGGAGGAGTCTGTGCCCGTGGAAGACAACGAAGCGCTGGATGACGCGACCCCCATGGAAGGAGATGGATTCGACGAGGAACCGGAGGAGAAATCCGAAGGGTATATCTCTCCCATGGAACTGCTGATCCAGGCCCAGGCCAAGGCCGAGGAGTATCGCAACGATTATTTGCGCGCTCTGGCCGACATGAAAAATTTGCGGCAACGCACCGAACGGGAGATCCAGCAGGCGCGCCAGTTCGCCATCGAGGCCTTTGCCAAGGATCTGTTGCAGGTGGCCGACAACCTGGAACGGGCCTTGAGCGCCATTCCCGCCAGCGACGATCCGGTGAGCGTGGCCGTGACCGACGGGGTGCGCATGGTGGCTTCCGGATTGGAAAATACCTTGAAAAAACATGGTGTCACCCGCATTCAGGCCATGAACGCCCCCTTTGATCCCAATCTTCACCAGGCGGTGATGCAGGTGGAAGATCCCACCGTGGAACCGGATCGGGTGGTGCGGGAGCTGCAAAGCGGGTATCTGCTCAATCAACGGCTGCTGCGTCCCTCGATGGTCGGGATTTCCCAGGGCGGAAGCCGGAATGGGAATTCTTGATCCGGATGGTCTTGACAAGCCGCGGGGGGATTCCCATATCAACATCGAATCCCGCATAATACGGGTTCCACCAACGATTCGCCAAACGGCATGTGGATGAGGGTATTAGAACATGGGCAAAGTCATCGGTATTGATCTGGGCACCACCAATTCGTGCGTGGCAATCATGGAGGGGGGTGACCCCAAGGTGATCGAGAACAGCGAGGGAAGTCGCACCACGCCGTCCATGGTCGCTTTCACCTCAAGCAACGAACGTCTGGTTGGACAGTCCGCGAAACGGCAGGCGGTCACCAATCCCAAAAATACTTTGTTTGCCATCAAGCGTCTGATCGGACGCCGCTATGATGATCCCACCACCCAGCGGGATCGGAAACAGGTTCCCTACGAGATCATCAAGGCGGACAACGGCGACGCGTGGGTCAATGGCGGGGACAAAAAAATGAGTCCCTCGGAAATTTCCGCCATGATCCTGCAAAAGATGCGTCAGACCGCGGAAGACTATCTGGGAGAGAAGGTCACGGATGCCGTGGTGACGGTTCCGGCCTACTTCAACGACGCGCAACGTCAGGCCACCAAGGATGCGGGACGCATCGCCGGCCTCAACGTGATGCGCATCATCAACGAACCCACGGCGGCGGCTCTGGCCTATGGCCTGGACAAAAAGGGCAGCCAGACCATCGCGGTCTATGACCTGGGCGGCGGTACCTTCGACATCTCCATTCTGGACATCGGCGAAGGGGTCTTCGAGGTCAAATCCACCAATGGCGATACCTTCTTGGGTGGTGAGGATTTCGATCACGCCATCATCCAGTATCTGGCGGAGACCTTCCAGAAAGAGAGCGGCATCAATCTGCGTCAGGACAACATGGCCCTGCAACGCCTCAAGGAGGCGGCGGAAAAGGCCAAGATCGAGCTGTCCAACAGCACCCAGACCGATATCAATCTGCCGTTCATCACCGCCGATGCCAGTGGTCCCAAGCACTTGAACGTGAGCATGACCCGGGCCAAGCTGGAAGCCCTGGTGGACGACCTGCTGCAACGCACTCTGGAGCCCTGCCGCATCGCCTTGAAGGACGCGGGCATTTCCACCCGGGATGTCCATGAGGTGATCCTGGTGGGTGGCATGACCCGCATGCCCAAGGTGCAAAGCCTGGTGGCCGAGTTCTTTGGCAGAGAGCCCCACAAGGGGGTCAACCCCGACGAGGTGGTGGCCATCGGCGCCGCCATTCAGGGCGGGGTGCTCAAGGGCGATGTCAAGGATGTGCTGCTGCTGGACGTGACCCCGCTTTCGTTGGGCATCGAGACCCTGGGCGGTGTCTTCACCAAGCTGATCGACAAGAACACCACCGTGCCGACCCGCAAGTCCCAGGTCTTCTCCACCGCCTCCGACAGCCAGTCCGCGGTCACCATCCGCGTGGCCCAGGGGGAACGGGAGATGTTCTCGGACAACAAACTGCTGGGTCAATTCGATCTGGTGGGTCTTCCCCCGGCTCCCCGTGGTGTGCCCCAGATTGAAGTCACCTTCGACATCGACGCCAATGGCATGGTCCATGTGTCCGCCAAGGACAAGGGCACCGGTCGGGAGCAGTCCATCAAGATCCAGGCCTCGGGTGGTCTGACCCAGGACGAGATCGACAAGATGGTCCGTGACGCCCAGTCCCACGCCAGCGAAGATGCCAAGAAGCGCAAATTGATCGACGCTCGCAACCATGCGGATTCTCTGGTTTACGCCACCGAGAAGTCGTTGAAAGAGCATGGCGACAAGGTGGATGGCGGCGTGAAAAAATCCATCGAGGATGCCTTGTCTTCCCTGAAAGCGGTTCTCGACGGGGATGACGCCGAAAAGATCGAAAGCTGCACCCAGGCCCTGATGGAAGTCTCCCTCAAACTGGGGGAGGCGGTCTACAAGGACAATGAGCAGTCTGCTCCCGGCGCGGGTTTTGGTGGAGACGCCCATGCCGCAGGCGGGAAAAAGGGCGCCCAATCCGGCAAGCCGGAGGACGTGGTCGAAGCGGACTATGAGGAAGTCCATAACGATAAAGACACCAAATAATGTCCAGGGATTTATACGAGATCCTGGGCGTTCCCAAAGACGCCTCGGACGCCGCCATCAAGAAGGCTTATCGTGGCTTGGCCATGGAACTGCACCCGGATCGCAATCCGGGTGACAAGACCGCCGAGTCCAAATTCAAGGAGGTCAACGCCGCTTACGAGGTGTTGAAGGACTCCAAAAAACGCGCCATCTATGATCAGTTCGGTCATGCCGGATTGAATCAGGCCAGTGGCGGCGGAGGTGGAGGTGGTTTCTCGGGGGATCCGTCCGGTTTCGGCGGGGGCTTCGGGGACATCTTCGAGGAGTTCTTCGGGGACATCTTTGGCGGTGGCCGGGGTGGCGGTGGTCGGGGCGGACCGCAGAAAGGCGAGGACTTTCGTTATGACATGACCGTCTCTTTGGAAACGGTCATGCACGGAGCCAGTGAACGGATCCGTATCCCCTCCATCGTGCGTTGTGAGACCTGCCGAGGCTCGGGCGCCAAGCCCGGAAGCGGTCCAGAGACCTGTTCCGCCTGTGGCGGCGCGGGTCAGGTTCGCACCCAGCAGGGATTTTTCTCCATCTCCCGGCCTTGTCCGACCTGTCGTGGGCAGGGCCGCATCATTCGCAATCCCTGTGGCGACTGTCAGGGTCAGGGGCGTCAGCGCTCCGAAAAGACCCTGACCGTGAAAATTCCTCCGGGTGTCGAAACCGGTACCCGCATCCGCCTCACCGGTGAAGGGGGGGCGGGACCATTGGGGGGACCGGCCGGGGATCTGTACATCATCATCGAGGTGGCTCCCCATCCGATTTTCGAGCGGTTCGGGCCGGACATTCTCTGTCACGCGCCCATCACCTTTCCCCAGGCTGCTCTGGGGGGCAAGCTGGAAGTGCCCACCTTGATCGGTCGGGCCATCGTCACCTTGCCTCCGGGGGTGCAGACCGGCAAGCGTCTCGCCTTGCGTGGCAAGGGGTTGCCCCATCTGAATCGTCCGGGGGTGTTTGGCGATCTGGTGGTGGAAGTGCGGGTGGAAACTCCGGTCACCTTGACCAAACGGCAAAAAGAGCTGTTGCAGGAGTTCGAGGAACTGTCCAACCAGGAGTCCCAGCCCGAGTCCCATTCGTTTTTGGGCAAGGTCAAGGAATTTCTCGACAAGATGTCTTCCAAGTAGGGAATGGTCGTCATGGGCGCGCAGCAAACAGAAATCACTGTGGTCGGAGCGGGTGGACGCATGGGTCGGATGTTGATCCAGGCGATCCAGGCCAATCCCTCGGCCCGTCTGGTGGCCGCCACCGAACATCCGGACTCCCCCTTTGTGGGTCAAGAGGCCGGGGAATTGGCTGGTGTTGGTCCTCTCGGGGTGATGATTTCCGGAGATGGGGCGTCGGGCTTTCAACCGGGTCGGGTGGTGATCGATTTTACCCGTCCCCAGGCAACTCTTGCCCATCTGGAATGGGCCATGGCGCAGAAAGCCCCCATGGTGATTGGTACCACCGGTTTCGATGCCGCAGGCCGGGAGGCGATTCGGCGCGCTTCGGAATGGATCCCCATCGTCTTCGCGCCCAACTTCAGCGTGGGGGTTAACCTCATGTTTCGATTGGCCGCAGAGGCCGCCAAGGCCCTGGGGGAGACGGTGGATATCGAGATCATCGAGGCCCATCATCGCCATAAGGTGGATGCCCCTTCGGGGACCGCGTTGGGATTGGGTCAGGCCATCGCGGGCGCATTGGATCGCGACTTGCAAGATGTTGCCGTGTATGGTCGTGAAGGCCATACCGGAGCCCGGGATCGTCGCACCATCGGATTTGCCACGGTTCGTGGCGGGGACATTGTGGGGGATCATACCGCCTTGTTCGCCGGCGAGGGGGAACGGTTGGAAATCACCCATCGCGCTTCCAGTCGCATGACGTTCGCCCAGGGCGCGGTTCGGGCGGCGGTGTGGGTGGGTTCCCGAAATGCCGGATTGTTCGATATGGGCGATATTTTGGGGTTTGGAAAAAGTTAGGGCTATTGCGTTGATTTTAATTGTCAAAAAAAACGCGGCCCGCAGGTCGCGTTTTTTTTTGGAACTTTCCTGCAAGGAGGGGGGTCAAATTCAATAGACAGCCCATCATGGAAGAGCCCATTCAGGGTGCGGAACGTTGACAAGCGTCCATTCATGATCCAAGCAGGTGAGCCAGCCAATCCATGGCGTTCACCATGGGCCTAAGGCATGAAGGAACCGATGGCCAAACATTCGACCAAAACGTTTCAGAGTGCACTTTACTAAAAAAGGAGAGATGCTAATGAACACTGGATTCGATTCGTTTGAAATGGAAGGTTACGGCCTGTGCAACGGTGTGCGTGACCATGTGCATATCGCGATGGGAGACAATGGTTTCAGTGTCTGTCGCAACGATCAGGCGCGGATTGGTGATTGCCTCATCGAGGGGATTCCGGATCTGGGGGTCGCTCACGAGTTGACCGAAATGCTGATCGGTGAGATCGAACAAAAGGCCCTGGAGGCGCAACAACGACCGGGTCTGATTTTTGGTTGATTCGGACGGTCTGAAAACCGGAAAAACAAAAATGCCAGGGGCGCTCCCCCTGGCATTTTTGTTGATGGGGTGATCAAGCCCGGTGGCAGGGGGGATGGCAGGCCGTGGAATGCGGAACTGGATCCGGTCATGCCACGGCCTTTGGTTTTTTTTAACGATCCAGATCGAAACTGAGCTTGACCCATACGGTGCGGCCCGGTTCGTTGATGCGGGTGTTGGCGGGAAAGCCCAGGGCGGCGAGGCCGTCGTTGGAGAGGTGTTCGGCGTAGGCCTTGTCGAGTACATTGTCAACGCCGGCAGTCCATTTGATCTCTTTGTTCAGCCGATATCCCCCATTGATCGAAAGCACCCCGAAACCGGCACTTTCATTGATGTCCGCGCCGCCAAAGACGATATTCCCGGAACCGATGTCGAGGCGATCTTGACTGGCGGCCAGACGCCACAAGACCCCGGCGGAGTAGGTCTTGTCGTCGTAGTCGGCGGCCAGGCGGAACTCCAGGGGAGGTTGTTGGGCCAGGGGTTTGTTGTCGGTATCGTTGTCCCCATGCACATAGGCCAAGGAGGAGCGCAGGGTCATGGTCTCGTTGATCTTGTAGGCCAAATCCGCCTCGCCTCCCAGCACGGTGGCATCCACGTTGCGGGTCAGGGTGGGGGCGGGAGACCAGCGAATCAGGATATAGTCGTCGATTTTGGCGTAGAATCCGGATAACGATCCTTGCCATGGCCCCTGATGCCAATTCAATCCCAGGTCCAACTGGGTGGTTTTTTCCGGATCTGTGGTGAGAAAGGCGCTGGTGCCGGTGGCGAGGGCCGTGGTGGTGGATGAGAATTTGTTGCGTTCCCAATAGTCGGCGGTGCGTTCGGCATGTCCCAACCCCGCATACCAAACCCCTTGATCACCGGACAACGCATGTTCGTAGCGGATGAAGCCGCTGGGCAGGGTTTCCCGGTCCACCGCTCCTTGCGTGTTGTTGCCCGCCGTTTGTTGACAGACGCCACCAGCGCTGCTCAGGCAGTTGCGACTGTCTTCCCCCCGATGACTGTCCAGACGTGTCCCGGCCAGCAGCGTGGCATCTTTGGAGAGTTGATGATTCATCTCTGCAAAGATGCCGTACTGGCTGAACTCCATATCCTGGATGCGGGGTGCGGCCAGCAGCGCGGCTTGCGCGATGGCCGCTGTGGCGCCACTGCCGCTGCGTGCGGTATGGATATCCTGTTTGCCATCGACTCCGAGGACCAGATTGGTCTTGTCAGTCACGGCCAGGGTGGTTTTCAGGTGGGCGCCAGTGGTTTCCCGGTCCGGATTGCTGGCCATCTGCATTCCGGTGACGGAGCGCAGGGTGTAGTTGTCCATCACGTGGTCCACGTAGTTGTAATAGATCTGGGCATCCACTTTCTGGATCAACGGGGTGATGTTCTTGCGTACCAGTTTGAGGGCGTAATGGTCCCGTTCAAACTGGCTGCCATCCATGGATCGGTCCGCGTAGGCCGCCTCTCCATCGCTGTGGGTGGTGGAGAACTCCAGCAGGGTATTCTGGTTCGGTGTCCATCCCAAGGACCCGTTGCCACTCCAGCGGGTGTAGTCCGAATGGATGGTTTTGCCGGCGCCATCCTGGTAGTTGCCGGATTCGGTTCGGGTCGCCCCCACTGCCAGATAGCCGGTGGAATTGCCGACACGGGCGTTGCCCACCTGATCGTTGCGACCCGCGCTGCCGACGGTCAGACCTCCATGCCCGGACCACCCCGGTTTCTGGAAGGTACTCTCCTTGTGTTCAAACAGGACGGCTCCTGCCGAACTGCCCGCGCCATTCAAGACTGACTGGGGGCCTTTGATCACGCTGACCTGATCGTAGCTTTCCGGAAACACGTAGGCGGTGGGGGGATCCATGCGATTGCCGCATCCGCCGTAGATTTGTTGACCGTCCAGCAGAATGTTCAGACGGGAGCCGGACATGCCCCGCAACACCGGATCTCCGTCGGTGCCGCCTTTGCGGATTTGGGAAAAACCGGGGATGCTTTTGAGATATTCCGAGCCGTCATGGGCGGGAATCGGCTGGCGGGGACTTTTGGGATTGGTGCGTACGGTCAGGGGTTCATCACTTTGGGGGGCGGTGACCACCACCTCGTCCAGAATGTCCATGGTATTTCCGGATTGGTTCTGTTGTGCATGACCGGTGATGGCCATACAAACCAATCCCCCGCCGGATAATAATTGTAACAGTATCTTTGGACGATTTGAAACTCCCATTTCAGGCCTCCCGGTTTCGATTTTCGTTTGTATTATTTTGAACCAAGCAATGATGTTCTGCAAAGGATGGACCGTTTTACTGTTTTGTTGTAAATCATGGTGTTGGTGATCCAGTTTTGTGAATATTTTTTATTGTCTGTGTGTTATGACGATATTGGTGTGTCAAATCACACAATTGGAAGTTTATATTCAGGAGTAGGCACTGTGTTGGTCGTGCAGGGGTTGAGGTTGACCCTGTATTGAAGATCATCTAGAATCTCTCTTTGGTCAGCATTCATTGTCCGCTCCTGCCCGATTGATGTTTCCGCCATGCCCATGTTTTCATCCAGCGTCACGGGGGAGGTTGTACAGGGCAGCAGCCGGGCATGGCGGTCGTTTGGCCTTTCGGTGTTGGTCCATGGGATGGTGGCGGGTGGGTTTTGGATGTCACCCCCGTTTGTGGTCCGGCCCGAGCCGATTGCGATTCCCTTCGAGGTGGTTCCCGCGTCGGATGCAGTGGCGACGGTTGCTCCCGGTCCGACTTCGGTAGCCGGCGCGTCGCCGTCCCAACCCGAAGTGCCGCCTCCCAAACCTGTGGAGACACCGCCCCAACCCGTGGAGACACCGCTCCAACCTGAGGTCTCCTCCCCGCCGGTGCGTCCCCCAGAGGTGAGCCGGAAGCCGTCCAGGCCCAGGGATCGACCCGTGGTGCGTACGGTGGCCAAGGCGTCGGCTTCCACTCCGGTTCCGGCGGTGGATGCGGTCCCGGCTCCGTCTCCCGCGGTGGATGTGGCCCCGGTTGCCGCATCCCAGCCTGCCGCGTCCGTGCCGCCGACGGTCCCCCGGATGGGGAATCCGGCCTTGGCCGGGTCTGATGGTCTGTCCCGGACGGTGGCGGAAGATCGACTCCCGGATGTGAAGGCGGCCATGGCCGCCAATCCCAAACCCGACTATCCCCGTTCGGCTCGGCGTCTGGGGCAGGAGGGAACCGTGCTACTCACGGTGGAGGTGACCGCCGCAGGGGGGGTGGCGGGCGTGGGGGTTCGGAAAAGTTCCGGCTTCGAGTCGTTGGATCAGGCGGCCACGGAAGCGGTCCGCCGTTGGCGTTTCATACCGGCGCGACGCAACGGCCTACTGGTCGCGGCGACCGTGAGTGTGCCGATTCGTTTTGCCTTGCAGGCCGAATAGGCGGTTGTTGGATCGGAAAAGAGAGAGGAATGACATGAACGATTCGGTATCCTGGATGGCTTGGTGGGTCCATGCCGACGGGGTGGTCAAGGGGATTTTTGTGGTGTTGATCCTTTTGTCCATTACCGGATGGACCATCATCTTGCACAAGTGGGGACGGTTTCAGGGATGGCTCAGACAGGAACGGCGGGTGCGCACCGCTTTGGATCAGGGGGAGCGGGTGGAACCGGTGGCGCTGCTGTTGGGTCCGGGTATGGCGGTCCCGGTCGGGAGGAGCATTGTTTTGCAAGAGGCCCGGTTGGCCCAGGCGGTGCGGGAGAAGCGGGTGGAACTGGAGAGCGGGTTGACCTTTTTGGCTTCCATTGGGGTTTCGACCCCGTTCATCGGACTGCTGGGCACGGTCTGGGGAATCATGCATGCGTTGGCCGGATTGGGTCACGGGGCGGCCTTGTCGTTGGATCTGGTGGCGGGACCGGTGGCCGAGGCGTTGGTGGCGACCGCAGCCGGATTGTTTGCCGCCATTCCCGCGGCGGTGGGATACAATCTGCTGGTGCGGCGCCTGCGGCGGGTGATGACCCTGGCGGAAGGCAATCTGTTGCGTTTGGTGTCTATCGGGCCGGGAGGTTCCCATGGCCGGATGGATGGTTGACCCGGATGGGGGGGAGGATCGGCCCCTGGCCGAGATCAATGTCACCCCATTGGTGGATGTGATGCTGGTATTGCTGGTGATTTTCATCATTCTCGCCCCGGCCATGGCCAATTCCCTGAAAGTGAATTTGCCCAAGGCCTCCGGGGATCCCACCCTCTCCCAAACCCCGTTGACCGTGATTCTGCATGCCGACGGTTCCACCCGGCTCAACGATGAACCCGTGGATGCCACCGTGCTGGCCCAACGTCTGCAAGAGGCGGTTCAGCGGGATCCGGAACTGCTGTTGCGCATCGATGGTGATGGGGCGACCCCCTATCAGCAGGTGGCGCAACTGCTCGCTTTGGTGCAGGGACAGGGCATACGCAAGATCGCGTTCACCACCTTGCGTCCGTAGGGAATTTTGAAGTTGCCCAGGGGGGAAAATCCAGGTAAGAATAGACCGTTGCCCGGCATCATGGTGGCACTTCGACTCGGGAGCAGGGTATGAGTACGTTCTGGATTGTGGGGATTGTGATCAACGTCACGTTGACCGGTCTGGGGATCTATTGGTTGTGGAGCAATCGGGCCAAAGATGATTCCGGGAAAAAATCCTAGCGTCTTTTGCGCTTGGGATTTTTCAACGGTCACGTGGATCACTTTTCGGTTTTGATTCCTTTGCTGCTGGCGTTGTCCAGCCTGCTGCACTGTCTGGGCATGTGCGGCGGGATCGTCGGGGCGATTTCGTTTCATCTGACCTCCGGCATGGGAGCAGTGCGGCGTCCCATCTGGCCTTTTTTGCTGGCGGCCAACCTGGGACGGTTGGTCAGTTACGCCATCGCCGGGGGATTGGTGGCGAGCTTCGGTCGTACCGTGTTTGAAACCTTGTCCCCGGATTACGGTCACACCCTGTTGCAAGGATTCGCCGCCTTGATCCTGGTGGGCAACGGTTTGTTTCTGATCGGTCGGTTTCCCGAAATGCACCGCATCGAACGTCTGGGGAACCATCTGTGGCGAGGACTGGAACCCCTCGCGAGACGTTTCATGACGCCACGCACCCTGGGTCAGGCGTTTTTGTTCGGGGTGGTGTGGGGTTGGTTTCCCTGTTCGTTGGTCTATGGGGCCTTGTTGTGGAGCAGTGGTTCCTGTTCGGCTTTGTCGGGTGCGGCGGTCATGGTGCTGTTCGGTCTGGGAACCTTGCCGGTCATGGTTTCTGCCGGCTGGCTGGCCGGAACCCTGGTGCGTTTCGGAGGGCTTTCCCGCTTTGGCCGGATCACCGCTTTGATCCTGCTGGGAATCGGCATTTTCAACTTGTTTTTGTTGGGCTTGAATGTGCATAATTCCCGCTTGCATGAAATCAATCACATTGTCAACTGTCTGATTCCGCCATGAATCCAGCTTCGCAACCCGCCATGATGGGCAATGCTCCCGCTTTCGCGGCCATATTGCGTGCGTCACGCTTGGTGGCGGTCACCGGAGCCACGGTCTTGATCCAGGGCGAGTCCGGCGTGGGCAAGGAGCTGTTGGCCCGGGCGATCCACGATTGCAGTCCCCGCTGCAAAGGACCGTTCATACCGGTCAACTGCGCGGCCCTCTCCGAGTCATTGGTGGAAAGTGAACTGTTTGGCCATGCCAAGGGTGCGTTCACCGGTGCTTTGAGCGAACGGGCCGGACGTATCGCGGCGGCTCACGGTGGTACGCTTTTTTTGGACGAAATCGGGGACATGCCGCTTTCCATCCAGGCCAAGATGTTACGGTTTCTGGAAAATGGCGAATGTCAGCCCCTGGGACAGGAGCAGCCCCGCAAGGTGGATGTGCGTGTCGTGGCTGCGACCAATCGGGATCTGGTGGCGTTGGTGGCTGCCCAGCGGTTTCGTCAGGATCTGTTTTATCGATTGCAGGTGGTGCCGTTGGTATTGCCTCCTTTGCGGGAGCGCAGTCAGGATGTGGCGTTGTTGACCCAGGCGTTCTTGAGCCATTTTGCTGGTCAGCACGGTGTGGCTGTGCCTGCTTTTTCCCGTTCGGCCCAGGAGATGTTGCGTCATTATTCCTGGCCGGGCAACATCCGGGAATTGCGCAATCTGTGTGAGCGGGCGGTGATTTTTCACGCCGGTCAGAACCTGGATGAAACTTTTGTCCAGGGGCAATTGATACCTCAGGCCATGCCGATGCCACATCCGGAAATCCCCTTTCCGGAGACCGGTGGTATGCAGGGCGCCATGGCCCTTCCTAATGGCGGCATCAGCCTCGACATCCTGGAACGTGACATGATCCGTGCCGCCTTGGCCCGTACCCAGGGCAACCGCACCCATGCGGCCAAACTCCTCAATGTCAGTCGTGATACCCTGCTGTACCGCATGAAAAAACACGCCTTGCGTTGATTGACTTCGAATTGTCCATAAGCCAGGAATCATAGGGAACAGGATAGGCACATGGAGGACGGATCACGCAGCCCAGGCGCGTTTTGCGCTGGTCCTCGTGATCCGTCCCTCCCTTGTGTGTGACGCCGGGGATGGTTTGATGCCGGGGATCGTGCGTCGGGTGGTTCTTGCGCCGGAATCGAGCAAGGCCAGTGGATCAGAATCCGGTCGCAGGCCAGTTCTTGTCCGCCAGGATGGAGATGAACAATCCCCCCAGATAGCGCATGGAAGCCATGAAGTTTTTCCAGGCGAGGGGACGGTTGTGGGGATCCTTGAGCAGGGCGTGATTGAGTCTTAAAAAGTCGATGCCGAACAGGACAGCTCCCACCGCGTAGATTGCTCCCAACTCATGCATGAACCAGGGCAGCAGGGAGATTCCCACCATCAGCAGGGTGTTGGCGAGGATCACCTGCGCGGTTTTGGCCTCTCCCACCACCACCGGCAGCATGGGCACACCCACCAGGCGATACTCTTCCTTGAGATAGATGGCCAGACTCCAGAAGTGGGACGGGGTCCAGAGAAACAGCACCAGAGCCATGAGGATGGGCAGGGTATAAAGTTCCGGGTGGACCGAGGTGGCGCCGGCCAACACCGCGAAGCTTCCCGCCGATCCACCGATGACGATGTTGAGCCAGGTTCGTCTTTTCAGCCAGATGGTGTAGACCACCCCATACAGAAAGGTGCCCAATGCCAGATGGAGCGCGGCCACCGGATTGAAGAACCACATCAACAGGCTGACACCGGCGATGGTAAAAAAGAGCGCCAGCCATAAAATGCGGGCGGGGTTTTGGTTGGACTCGTCGGCGGCCAGGGGGCGATGGGCGGTGCGGGGCATGCGGCGGTCGATGTCCCGGTCCCAGAAGTGGTTGACCACGGCGGAACCGGCAGAACCGAACATCATGGCCACAGCCAAGGCCAGAATCGCCGAAGCCCGATACTGTTCGGCCACGGCCATATGGGACACCACAGCGGTCAGGGCGATCATCAAGCCGATTTTGGGCTTGCACAGTTCAATATATTGAGTCCAGGTCAGGGACATGGCCGGATTCGCCTTGCGGTCGCGTGTGATAGGGATGAACGGGTGGATCAGGGCGTTTTTTGGGGAGCGTGTTGGGCGGCTTTGGCAGCGGCTTTGGCGGCAGCGGCTTCCAGATCTTTTTGCGAACGGTTGGCCGGATCATACTGCTTGACAAAGTTTTGGGTCAAAAAGCCGATCAGAATCAAAGCAAGAATAAAAAAGAAAATGCCTGCCCGGTTCATCCGTTTGCGCAGTTCCGGGGTGATGGGTCTGGGTTCCATATTGGTTTGACTCGTGGGTGCGTGTGGTGACGTTTTGTTTCGGGGAGCCGGGGAGGCTTGGAGAAGCCTCCCCGGTAAGGTCCATCATTATTTGTAGGTGTAGGGCGTCCAGTTGGCGTCCACGGTCACCGGTTTCGGGAAGTTGCCCGGGCCCGGAGGTGTGGCGGTGTGGGTCCACTCCAGAGAGTTGGATCCCCACGGATTGTCCGTGGCTTTTTCACCTTTGATGGCGCTGATGATCCAGTTGCTGATGGTCAGCACCATGCCGATGGCCACGATGAAGGCGCCGATGGTGGCCACTTTGTGGTAGCCGGCGAAATGGGCCGGGAATTGGGAGTAGTCCCAATACCGCCGGGGCATGCCTTCGACACCGATGATGAACAGGGGCCAGAAGGTGATGTTGACGCCGATGAAGTTGAACCAGAAGCCGATCTTGCCTTGTTTGACATTGAGCATGCGACCGGAGATCTTCGGGAACCAGAAGTCAACGGCGGCAAACACGGAGAAGGTGGCGAAGATGCCCATGATGAAGTGGAAGTGGGCATGGGTGAAGGAGGTTTCGCCGAGATGCACGGACATGGCGGTCAGGGCCAGGGGGATGCCGGTCAGACCACCGATCAGCAGCAGATAGAGGGCTGCGGTGCCATAGTACATGGGGATGTTGAAGGTGATGGCGCCCTTGTACAAGGTACCGAACAAGGAGATGGTCATCAGGCCCACGGGAACCGAAATCAGCAGGGTGGTGACCATCTGACCCAGGCGCAGCCAGTCGGGCATGCCGGAGTAGTAGAGGTGATGGATCCACACTTCGCCGGAGATGGCCACCAGCAGACACATGCCGCCGTAGACCGCCGCCTTGTAGTTGAAGATGGGGTTTTTGGCCATGGTGGCGAAGATTTCGTAGAAGATGCCCATGGCCGGCAGGAAGATCACGTAGACCGCCGGATGGGAGTAGAACCAGAAGAGGTTTTGATACAGCAGCACGTCGCCGCCGTTGGCCGGATCGAAGAAGTGGGTACCCAGATAGCGGTCAAACAGCAGCAGGGTGACCGCGGAGGCCAGCACCGGCACGAAGATCAACTGGATGAGCAGAGCGGTGAAGCAGGACCAGACGAACATGTTGAGCTGGTTCCAACCCATGCCCGGGGCGCGCATGTAGATGATGGTGACCAGGAAGTTGACCGCCGCCAGGATGGAGGAGAAACCCATCAGGTGAACGGTGAAGACGTACAAGGAGGTGTTGCCCGCCGTGGTGACGGAGTAGGGGGGATACCCGGTCCACATCACGTCCGGTTTGTCCGGCACGACGAAGGTCAACAGGGCCACCACGATGCCGGCCCAGAAGAGCCACACCGACAGGGCGTTGATGCGGGGGAAGGCCACATCCTTGGCGCCGATCATCAGGGGCAGCAGATAGTTGGCCGCAAACCCGGTGAGACCGGGAATGAGGAAGCCCAGAATCATGGCCGCGCCATGAAAATAGAGCCAGACATTGTATTGATCACCACCGGTATAGACATCGGAGACGATGGTGGGTCCGGGTGCGGACTGCTCGATGCGGATCAGCAGTGCCATGATGCCGGCCACGGCGAAGGCCGCAATGGATCCGATGAGATAGAGGATGCCAATGCGTTTGTGATCGGTTGAGAATATCCATTCACTTAATTTGAAGCCAGACGATGCGGTGCTCATACGATCCTATCCCCTTTTTCCTTCCAAAGATCTGTTATAGGCCAACCGTGCGACCGATTTCAGGCACCGGCGCCCTGTTTTTGTTTCGCGACCCAGGTGTCGAACTCGGCCTGGGGAACCACCTTGACCTTGGTCCACATGAAGGAGTGGCGGTTGCCGCAATATTCGGCACAGGTGGCGATGGTTTCGCCCTCTTTGGTGGGCTGGAACCACAAGTAGGTCACACGACCGGGCATCAGGTCTTCCTTGACCCGATAGTCGGGCAGGAAGAAGGAGTGAACCACGTCGGTGGAGGTCATGCGCAGCACCACGGGCTTGCCGACCGGAACCACCAAGCCTTCGCCTTCCTTGGAGTCGGGCATGAAGGAGGTGCTGACACCGTTGTCGTATTCAAAAGCCCAGTTCCACATGCTGCCGGTGACTTTGACTTCCATGGCATTGCGGGGAACGTTGCGGTATTCGTTCCAGACGGTCCAACCTTTGGCCGCCAGATAGAAGTCGTCGGCCATGAAGAGAAACGCCGGCACAACGGCGAAGCTGATCGCACCGATTTTGCTCAGTTTCGGACCTTCTCCGATCTGATTGGGACGGGTGGCGCGATATTTCCAGACCCAGTACAAACCCGCTGACAAGAAAATGATGCCGATGATCAACAGGTCGAGCAACACGTGATACCAAAGATGATTCCAACTGGCCGTTGGATCCGGCATCGCCACCTTCTCACCCGCCCCGGCCATCGCGGCGTGTAGTCCGAGGCCCATCAGGACCATCGCGGAAACTGCCCGTTTCATGAATATTCTCCTCATTTATTGATGTGCTTGCGATGATAAATCCGATAGATCCCCAAAGATCCCACCAATAGGCCGATGCCCAGAAGGAAAGATCCCAATCCTACAAAGACCGGAATGCTCAAGGTGTAACGACCTTCCTTGAAGTTATAGCTGTAACAGAGGCTTACCAAGTAATCAATCGTTTCCGACGGATGGAACTGATTGGATTTGGCCTCCAGCAACGCCAGTTCGATGTCCTTTGGGGTGACGTTCAAAACATTAAGGTAACGGGCCACCCGGCCTTCCGCATTCAGAATCAGCACGATGGTAGGGTGGAAAAACGTTTTGTCACGGGGGGACCAGAAAAACTTGTACCCCACTTTGCCCATCTCTTGTTGGATGATTTCCGGATTCTCGAACCGGGTGAAACGCCAGTCCCGGATGGGATCATCGGGCAGATCCAACTGTTTGGTGAATTTGCTCAGGCTGTCCGCAGTGTCGTTTTTGTCAAAAGAGACAAAGACCACATTGAATCCTTTTCCCGCCTTGAGCGCCTTGACATCCTTCAACAACTCTTTTAATGCGATTCCGACATTGAAACAGGCACCATCACAGGTGTAGTAAGCCGGAACCAACACGAACGGCAGATCGGGGAGATCCTCGAATTTCAGTGGCGCCCCTTTCTCATCCAGCAGGGTCACTTCTTTGCCGAATTTGACCCCGAGGAATTTTTGTTCATCAATGCGGAAGATGGCAGGGTCGATGTCGGAGTTTTCCGTGGGTTTGGAAAAGGCCCAGGCCCCGTTGGTCATCACTGCCCAGAACACTATGGCTGTAAGCCACGACATCCACCGCTTGCCCATGATCGCCCGCTTGATTCCTAAAGACTGGTACTGGGTCGGAAAAGGCCTGGATTGCGCCCGTTTTTGATGGCTGGGCGCAATCCGGGAGAGTTTCCGTTGTATTTTCTATTACCAATAATAGATCTGGGAGACCACGAAGAACCAGACCACGTCCACGAAGTGCCAGTACAGGCCCACGCAGAAGGTCAGATACTTGTTGGTGCGGCCTGCCAGGGCGGCGATGAGTACTGTCAGGAACGAGCCGAGACCCACCACCACATGGGAAGCATGAAAACCGGTGATGGAATAAAAGGCCGTGCTGTAGGCGTTGGTGGACGGCTTGAAGTTCAGGTGGAAGAGATGGCTGTACTCGTAAACGGTACAGGCGAGAAAGATGCCGCCCAGAACGATGGAGATGAACACCCACAAACGGAAGCCACCGATATCGTTGTGGCTCATCTTTTCTTCAGCCACATGATAGGTGAGGCTGGAGGCCACCAGAATGACGGTCATGATGATGGGCAGCACCAGATTCATTTCCGTGGGGGTGCCAGCCGGGGGCCAGTTCGGGCCTGCGGAAAGACGCATGGTCCAATAGGAGATGAACAAGCCCAGGAAGATGAAGACTTCGGAAACGATGAAGATCGGCAGGGCGATCGGGGTCAGGCCTTCCATGACCGGTTCCTGGGTCAAGGCTTCGGCGGTCCATTTGGCGATTCCGGCCAGCAACAGCGGCACGCCGAGTCCGGCACAGATTTGGGTGTATAAAATGTTGTTGTAGCTGAACCAGGAAATGAAACCGAAAACAACCAGGAATAAAACGCCCAACACAATCAACAATGGTGCTACGCTGGTTTCCCAGTGGTGGGCATGCGCATGGGCATGACCGGATGCGGAATTCGCCATCTTGCTATTCTCCTTAGTTTCATTAATGAATCGATACAGGGTCCCTTGTTTAAGGGCGCCCGATGGAACTAATCCCCAAATTTTTGGTCACAGAAAGTATCATTGATGGATGTTAGAGTCAATTCAAATTTTGACAATTGTCAAAATTATGTGGCTGTGAGATCTGGAGGTGAATTGTCATTAAAAATATACGTTAATGATTACTAATTTATATTTTATACGAAATATATTTTGAATTGGACTGGCAGGCTTTCTCTGGAATAGGATCCGAAAAGTCTCTATTATTGTGTATTCGTATATCGCATGAAAGATGACAATCTTGCGATAATCTCTTTGGAATCTGTCTGGGAAAATCCTATGGAAGTTGCAGAAACCGGTTGTCCCGATCCGTTTGAGGTCGCCTGCGAGCATTGCAAATTGTATGGTTTTTTGCGTCTGTTGGAACAAATGGGGCTGGATTCTTCCCCTTATTTTTTGTCCCGCCATCGTGAGATTGCCAAAGGGGATCGACTGTTTGAAACCGGTCAGACCTTTCATGGTATTTATGCGGTCAAGAAAGGCAGTTTCAAGAGTCATACGATGGCGGATGATCCGGAAGGACAGATCTCCGGATTTTATTTGCCAGGAGAGTTGCTTGGATTGGATGCCATTCGGATCGGGGTTTACGGTTATCAGGCCACGGCCCTGGAGGCTGGTCTGGTGTGTCTGTTGCCGTTCAATCGGCTGGAACAACTGGGAGCCAGCGTGTCCCTGTTTCAAGAGCAGTTGATTCAGGTACTGGTGGAGCAGGTGCGGCACGATCAGCATCAGGCGTTGCTGGTTGGCAGACGGAGCGCCGAGGAGCGGTTGGGGATGTTTTTGCTTAATCTGGGGGAGCGCTACGAACGGCACGGATTTGGGAGTGGGGAGTTCCGTTTGCCCATGTTGCAGAATGATATCGCCAATTATCTGGGATTATCCATCGAGACGGTCAGCCGCACCTTGCGCAGTTTTCGGGAGCAGGGGTTGGTGCGGGTGCAAGGCAGGCGGGTGAGTCTTCTCGATTCTCCCCGCCTGCGTTCTCTGACCCGCACCTGAAAGCCTGGGCGTGTCTTTGGTCGGCTGACCGTCTCACGACTTTGATTATTGACCGCCGCCCAGACTGTGGACGTAAATGGTCAACTGCTTGATGGCCAACGGATCCAGTTGCCGACCCGTGTCCTTGGAGCCTTTGGCCCAGGCGGGCATGAGGCCGCTGCGACCCATGGCGATGGATTGACGCACCACGGCGGGGTCTCCGCCATACAGCCAGATCGCATCCGACAGATTGGGGGCGCCGACCGGGGGCGGCGGTTGGCCGTTCACGGTATCCTTGAGGGAGCCTTTACCCTTGTCCCCGTGGCAGGCGTTGCAGGCGGCTTCCCCGTGGAACAGGGCGTCGCCACGGACGGCGGCGGTCGCATCCTGGTTTTTGCCCGACAGGGACAACACATAGGCGGTCAGGTCATTGACCTGGGCCTCCGAGAAGTTGCCTCCGGCGGATTTCAGATGTGCCGGCATCTGTCCCACGCGGCCATTGGAGATGGTCTCGTGAATGGTTTCCAGATCGCCGCCGAACAGCCAGTCGTCATCCGCCAGAGTGGGGAAGCCTCCCGCCTTGACGCCAACGCCGCCGCTGCCGTGACAGGGCGCGCAGTTGTCGCCAAAGAGCGCCTTGCCACCGGAAATGGCGTATTGCAGCAGTTGATTGTCCTGGCTGATCTCCTTCAAGGAGAGCTTTTCCAGTTTGTCGTTGAACGGCTTTTGATGGGCGCGGGCGGCGTCCATTTCTTTGTTGTATTCCCCGTGCATGGACCAGCCCAGGGTTCCCTTGGTAAAGCCATCCGCCAGGGGCCAAGTCGGATAAAGCACCCAGTAGCCGAAGGCCCAGACGATCGTGGCCCAGAAGGTGTAAAGCCACCATTTCGGCAAGGGGTTGTTGTATTCCTTCAACGGGAAGCCTTCGTCGTCATCCCATTGGTGACCAGTGGTTTCCACTTCTTTCTTGTCCGCCATTGAAGTCTCCTTTCAGTTCAGCGGGCTTTCGCCTGTTGACCGGAAAAATCCACCAGCGTGCCCAGCATTTGCAGATAGGCGACCAGGGCATCCAGTTCGGTGATTTTATCGGGCTGACCATCGAAATCGGCTTTGGGAACCTTGTTGCCATACCGTTTGTTCAGACCGGCGGCGTCGGCGGATCCAGAGGCTTGCGCGGCCAGATCCTGTTTGGCGTTGGCGATCTGTTCGGCGGAATAGGGGACTCCCACCATGGAGAGAACTTGCATGCGTTTTTCGATGTCATCGGTTTTCAGGGTGTTTTGCTGCAACCAGGGATAGGCGGGCATGACCGATTCCGGCACCACGTGCTGAGGTTTTTGCATGTGGGCTTTGTGCCATTCGTTGGAATACTTGCCGCCAATCCGGGCCAAGTCCGGACCGGTCCGTTTGGAGCCCCATTGGAAGGGATGGTCATACATGCTTTCCGCGGCCAGGGAGTAGTGCCCATAGCGTTCGGTTTCGTCGCGGAACGGACGGATCATCTGCGAATGGCAGTTGTAGCACCCTTCGCGGATGTAGATGTCCCGGCCTTTGAGTTCCAGAGGGGTGTAGGGGCGCATGCCCTCGACCTTTTCGATGGTACTCTTGATGTAAAAGAGTGGCACGATCTCCACGATACCGCCGATGGCGACCAGCACCAGCGTCAGGATCGACATGAGGGGAATGCTTTTTTCGATGGTGGAGTGTTGCATCGGAATCCTCCCTGTCAAGCGGCCGTGGCCGGGGTTTGTTTGGCGCCACCGCGCACGGTCATCACCAAGTTGTAGACCATCACCAAGGCCCCGACCAGGAACACGATTCCGCCAATCGAGCGGATCAGGTAATACGGATGCATGGCCGCGACGGTTTCGGCGAAGGAGTAGTTCAGGTTGCCGAAGGTGTCATAAGCACGCCACATCAACCCTTGCATGATGCCGGAGATCCACATGGCGACGATATAGATCACCACGCCGATGGTGGCGAGCCAGAAGTGAAGATTGACCAGACGGGTGGAATAGAGGGTTACGCCCCAGAGTCTGGGCATCATGTGGTACAAGGCGCCGAAGGAGACCATGGCCACCCAGCCCAACGCGCCGGAGTGGACGTGTCCGATGGTCCAGTCGGTGTAGTGGGACAGGGCGTTGACCGACTTGATGGACATCATCGGCCCTTCAAAGGTGGACATGCCGTAAAACGACAACGAGACGATGAAGAAACGCAGGATCGGATCGGTACGCAGTTTATGCCAAGCGCCGGAGAGGGTCATGATGCCGTTGATCATGCCACCCCAGGAGGGGAGCAGCAGCATGATGGAGAAGGTGGCGCCCAGGGTGCTGGCCCAATCCGGCAGGGCGGTGTAGTGCAGATGATGGGGACCAGCCCAGATGTACATGAAGCTCAACGCCCAGAAATGGACGATGGAGAGACGATAGGAGTAAACCGGGCGTTCCGCCTGTTTCGGGACGAAATAATACATCAGCCCGAGGAAGGCCGCCGTCAGGAAGAAGCCCACGGCGTTGTGGCCGTACCACCATTGAATCATGGCATCCTGCACACCGGCGAATACGGGATATGAATCGGTCAGGCTCACCGGAACCGCCAGATTGTTCACGATGTGCAGCATGGCCACCGTGATGATGAAGGCCAGATAAAACCAGTTGGCCACATAGATGTGAGGCTCTTTGCGTTTCGCCAGGGTTCCCACAAAATTGATGAAATAGGCCACCCAGACCACCGTGATCAGCAGGTCGATGGGCCAGATGGGTTCGGCGTACTCTTTGCCCTGGGTGATCCCCAAAGGATAGGTGATCACCACCAGCACGACCACCAGATTCCAGCCCCAGAAGGTGAGATTGGAGAGAAAATCCGAAAAGAGTCGTGCTTTGCAGGTGCGTTGCACCACGTAATAGCTGGTGGCGAACAGCACGGATCCACCAAAGGCGAAAATTACTGCGGATGTGTGAAGCGGTCTGAGTCTTCCAAAGGTGATGTAGGGGATGTCTGCGTTGAGGCCGGGAAAGGTCAGTTCAAGGGCGAGGATGACCCCGACCAGGAATCCCACGACTGCATAAATAACAGCCGCGATACTGAACTTTTTGATCACTTCATAGTCATACGTTCGTGCGAGGTTTTGGTCCACTTCGTCCTCCTTATCAAAGGGAAAGCGAGAAAAAAATTTCGACCCGGGCCAGATGCGCATAATCCCGAGACATTGGTTTGGAACTGTTATATATACATTCAAGACAGTGTGCAATGAAAAAATTGCAAATGCGGCATTTCTCTTTTTGATGAGTAGCCTTGATATGGAAAACACATCGCTCTATGCGGAATGGAAGAAAATTTATCCACGTTATCAAGCCGGTTTTTTCCGGAACTTGCGCTTTAAAATCTATGCGGCGGAGTTGGCCGTTTTTTTTCTGCTGCCATGGCTGCGCTGGGAACGGCCCGGAGGATTGCCAAATCAGGCGGTGTTGTTTGATTTGCCGGAAAGAAAATTTTATCTTTTTGACCTGATGATCTGGCCGCAGGATATTTTTCTGTTGGCCTTCCTGCTGATCGCGGCGGCCATCGGACTGTTTTTCATGACCGCGTTGGCGGGTCGGGTCTTTTGCGGCTACATGTGCATGCAAACCATCTGGACCGATTGGTTCCTTCTGATTGAAAAGATCTTTGAAGGCAACCGCAACGTGCGTATGAATCTGGATAAATCCTCATTGAGTTCGAGAAAAGCCGGAATCAAGACCGGGAAGCATCTGGTCTGGCTGCTGATCAGCGGTTGGACCGGAATCACGTTCACTTTGTATTTTGTGAACGCGCCGGAATTGATGGGGCAATTCATGGCCGGAACCGCCCCTTCCCAGGCTTGGTTCACTTTTTTGTTCCTGACCGCCACGACGTATGTGATGGCCGGTTTCGCCAGGGAACAGGTCTGCATCTACATGTGTCCGTATGCCCGTTTCCAGGGGGTGATGTTCGACGAAGACACCATGATCGTGGCCTATCATCCCGAACTGGGTGAACCCAGAGAGTCCAATCGTCGCAAGCGTTCCGCCATGGGTGAAAAGGTGGGGGACTGCATCGATTGTGATTCCTGCGTGACGGTCTGTCCGACCGGGATTGACATTCGCAATGGACAGCAATATGAGTGCATCACCTGCGGTGCCTGTATCGACGCTTGCGACAGCGTGAAACTCAAAACCGGCATGCCCAATCGTCTGGTGCGTTACACCTCCTTGCGGGAGATGCGCGGAGATGGCAAAACCCGTTGGATCCGGGGCAGGATTCTGGTCTATGCGACGTTGTTGACCCTTTTTCTCGGGGGGATCGTGTTTTATCTGGCCCACCATGTCTCCGTGGAATTCACGGTGATCGGCCATCGGCAACCGCTTTACATCCTGCTGTCCGACGGCAGCATTCAGAACAACTATACCGTGCGGGTGCTCAACATGACCTCCACGGGTCAGAGTTATACCTTGTCCGTGTCGGGTCTGCCGGGAGCCGCCTTGACCGTGGGAGCCATCAACGCCCGGAGTCCGGAGGGGTATCCGGTTTTGACCGTGGCCCCTGGATCCGTGACCACCTTCTCGGCCTATGTGCGTCAGGATCGGGCCAAGGTGGAGACGGGACCGCGGGAGGTCGTGTTCAACCTGAAGACTCTCGCTTCACAAGGGGGCGAGACCACCTACAAGAGCGTATTCATGAGGCCATGATGGAACCTGTGATGCCGGATCGTGCTAAGAAATCCATTTTTCGGCTTGAGCCTTGGCCAACCGCCATTGTATTGTTTTTCGTGGTGGTGGTGGTGGTCAACCTGATTTTTATCCGTCTGAGCATGACCACCTGGAGCGGTGTGGTCACCGAAGGCGCCTATGACAAGGGGGTGGCCTACAATCAGGTGCTCAAGGCCCAACAGGCGCAAGATGCCCTGGGGTGGCGCGTCACCCTGGATGAATCCGCGTTGCTGGCGGGCCAGGAAGGAGCGTTGCGGCTCTCGATCCTGGATCGTCAGGGACAACCGGTGGCGGGAGCGCGGGTCGAAGGCGATCTGATGCGACCGGGGCAGAAAGGATTGGATCGGGCCTTCTCCATGACCGAGCCGCATCCGGGGGTGTACGAGGCGCGTCTGCATATGCCCCTGCCTGGTCTATGGGATTTGAAGTTGCGTATCGATGGGGCCGGTGGGGAGTATCGTCTCGCCCGTCGCATCCAGACACAAGCCGCAGGATTGGGAGGTTGACATGGATTTTGACACCTTGGTAGCATTCAGTCGGCAATTCGGAGTCATCTGGTTTTTCCTGCTGTTTGTGGGGATTGTGGCCTGGGCCTATTGGCCGGGAAACAAAAAGCGGTTTGAAAAGGAAGGTCGAAGAGTGCTGGAGGAGGGGGATGAGTAAATACAAGGAACGCAAGTGGCGCGTGGGGTGGATCCTGATCATGACGGTGATGATCTGGAGCGGGGGTATCCCCACACCGGATGCGCTTCGGGTTCCTTTGACGCGGATCGGAGCCGCGTGGGCGGCAGACCCCGCGCTTCCCGTGGGTGCCGTGCCCATGGGTACGGTCAACGCGGAGATCGGTGAACAGGGCAAATTGGCCGCCGAGCAGGAGGCGGCTTTTCTTGCTTCGCAGAAGTTTAAGGATTTCAGGAATTTTTTTGTAATCTGGGTGTTGTTGATGTTGGTCGGTTTCCTGATCTGGAGATACCGCCCCCGCAACAAGCATTGGGTGCCAGAGTCCGCCCCTTCCAAGCCGGAAGTGGAAGTCGAAGTGGAAGAGGAGATCGATGCGTCGGTCTTGCGTCCGGTTCTCTCCGATGAACAGAGCCGACGTTCCCGGGATGCCATGACCATGGTCGCGCTGGCCTGGGAGGAGCGCTATGGGCTTTCGCCCCTCAACCTCTCCGTGCTGGCGGCCCGTGACGCGGCGTTGCTGGTGGGCATGTCCGATGAACGCTATTCGTTGCACATGCAGGATCGGGTCTTTCCGGCCCCGAGCGATGTGGATTTCATTTACAATAAGAGAAGGTTTATCGTTCGCTCCGTGCGCCACAGCCCCAGCACGGATGCCCGTCATGTTGCCAAGGCCCATGCCAGCGGATGGGATTTATTGGTCTTTATCGTTTACGACGCCCAGTACGAGATCCTGGGAGCTTGGCAGATGTCCAACGAAGAGTATCTGGTGCAGTGCGCTCAAAAGGAGCGGCTGGTGCCCGAGGATTATCAGGTGGGGAAACGATTGCCAAATTCACCGGTGGCCCGCTCCGGGGCGACGGCCTGAAGTCGGCTCTCCTTTCTTTCTTGGGATCCCCGGCACTTCCCGCCCCCAGTTGGGGCCTGTCATGAATCCCGGGTGAAAATCCGATTGCCCAATCCCTGCATGGGTGGTCCCACCCGTTCAAATCCCCACTGCTTGACCATCCGTTCCGCTTCGCGCACTTCCTGATCGTCACGCATTTCGATCAACAGATGACGCAGGCGGGGATCGGCGAGTGTGGCGGCGGCCCCCCGCAAGACTTTCAGTTCCGGTCCATCCACATCCACCTTCAGGTGGGTGGGGTGGGGCAGGAAGGTGGCGGCACGCAGAAAATCATCCAGGGTATAGGCGATGCATCCGGTGAAAAAAGTCTCCCCCGAGGCGGAGGGCTTGCGTCCGTCGATGCCGGCGTGGGACCATCCCCCGCTGACGAAATAGGAGTTGCCGAAACGCATCACGCCGGTCTCATCCGACAAGGCAATGGGAAAGGCCATGACCGCGTTCCCCTGTCTGTTGACATGAATGTTGTGATTCAATCGGGCCACGTTCAGGGGGGCCGGTTCAAAGGCCACGGCTTTGGCACCGGTCCGCATGGCGACCGCGTACAGGCTGTAATAGCCCACGTTGGCCCCGACGTCGTACAAAACCGAATCCGTTTGAATGGTTTTTTCCAGCCATGCCACTGTATCCGGTTCCGGAATGGCCAGTTGGCGCAATTCGCTTTCGTTGCCGATGATCATGACGAAGGGATTGCCCGGAGTCTGGATCGATACCGGTTCCTGAAAGACCACCGCGTCCATGGGACGGTTCACCTGGGGCATGCCGTTGTGGTCTGTGGTTCGGAAAGCCAGGGGCAAGGGTACCCGGTTGCTGTCCGCCAGTTGAGCGGTGAGTCGTACCCCATCGTGGATGCAGGCCAGGGCCTGGGCACGGGAGAGTCGATGATCCCGGATGGCCTGGGTCAGACAGGCTTCGTGCTGAGCGCTGATTACTCCGAAATCGTGGCGCACCGGCAAGGAGAGGGGAGTCCCGGCGTGGGCGGCCTGAAACAGGGACTCCACCGAGGTTTGCTGTTCTTGCAGAAAGGGGGTCTCCGCCGAGGTTTCATCCAGGGTGGTCCGGACCAGTTCGATCCGTTCTTCCATGCTGAGGAAGGTTGGAATCAAGCGCAATTGGGTGATGGCGGCATCCACCTCTTCGGCGGCGGGTTGGCGTCCAAAGACCAGAGCCAATCCGGCGCCCACCCCTGACCGGTCCACCTCCCGGCCCTCCTCGATGGCCAGGAGAGTCTGTCGGACCACTGTCAACAACATTTGTTCAGTCATGGAGGGGGTACCTTTGTCGAGTATGGATATCACAATGCGGCACGTCGCAACGCCTTGAAGGCGTTGTCGGCGGCAACGGTTCCGGTCAGGATGGCTTTGCTGTAGCCCGGTCCAAAGGCGAACGAGGAGGCCAACAGCAATCCATCCACGGCGGTCATGCAGCCCCGGTGAAACGTCTGGCTGATTTTCATCAGTTCCGGATCCCCGAATCCATGTACACCGCCCAGCGGGTCGTTGAGGTAGGATTGCACGGTTCGGGGGGTGGCCATTTCCTGATAGACGATGCTCTCCCGGATGCCCGGAAAGGCCCGATCCAGGGCGTCGATCATCGCCGCCAGCCAGCCTTGCTTGTGGGCCTGATAGGCGGCTTCGTCGGGAAATTGCCAGTTGCTCAACCGGTCGATCCAGTTCATCAAACCCAGACACTGGCCATTTTCCCCGATCATTTCCCCCAACTGGCTGTAGTCGCAAAACAGGAACGGCGCCTCTTTGCTTCCCGGGGGCAGCCCCATGATGGCACAGCTTTCCGGCATTTTTTTCATGCTGTCGAGCCAAGCGGGATAGACGAAATGGGCGTAATGGCGTACCCCGTAATGGGAGGGTGGTTTGGAAAAACCCAGATAGATGGTCCAGTTGGACAGATCCGCCGGAATGTTGTCATAGGGGCGGTGAAACGGTTCCCGCCAGGGTTCCGGCAGCAATCCCCGGATCACCCGGGGGGTGGCGTTGCCCAGGATCAGTTTGGCGAAACTCTCCTGGGGATCCGGTTGGGCGACCGGCTTGCTGGAACCGATGATGGGGGCTTTTTGATGGGCCACTCCGACGGCTCGATTCTGGTCCATCAGGATGCGGGTCACCTCCCGACGGGGGTGGGCCTCGCCTCCCGCTTTCCGGATAATTTCCACCAAACGGTCGCTCAATTTCTGGGAACCCTGGCGGACGTAGTGGGCTCCGTAGTGGTACGACCCCTGGGACAGGGAGTAATCAAACAGCGAAATGTGATCCAATGTGCTGGTGAAAAATTGCAGATTGGCGCACAAAGCGAATTTGATGGCTTCGTCATCGCCGAACAGGGTCTGCATGAATCGGCCCATGGAGATTTTCTGGGCTGAGGCGAGGGCATCCCGCTGTTGCGGTGGCGTGGGAGGTGAAGTGGCTTCTGGGTCCGTGCCGGCCAGCGTGGCCTGGATTCGGGCCAGATCGCTCAGAGGGGTGTTGCCGGTGGTGAAGTGTTGAATCAGGGTCTGATTGCGCAGATTTCTCAGATGGCGGATGGTATTGAAATAGGTGCGAATGGATTTGGCATGATGGCCGAAACGTTGGGTACAGGCGTCGATGGCCGCGTCATAACCCCGGGGCATGACAAAATCCGTGCCCAGCAACGGATGGCGCAGACAAAAGAACTGTTCCGCCGTGGCCACCGGCACCGCATCCAGCAGCCCCAGCTTGGCGAAAAGCGGAGTCTTGAAATCCTGCGGATCCAGCCCGTCCATGACGCACAGGCTTACTTCCACCTGCAAATCACGCCGTCTGAAGGTGGTGGCGGCTCCGCCGAATTTATCGTGTCGTTCCAGCAGTTGGACCCGTTTTCCCCCCTGGGCCAGCAGGGCGCCCGCCACCAGTCCCCCCAGACCGGAGCCGATGATGATGGCATCGAATGGAGGGGATTCCCCCGGGATGGTGACGTGCAAAGGGTTTCCTCCTTGGATTTTTTATAAAGGCTTCACCAGACTGGAGGCAATCCAGGCCTCGGAATCCAACTGCAACCACAATCCATCTTCGCTGCGGTTCATGACCGTCACCTGGGTGCCTTCATGCAGGATCTTGAGCGTTTTGCCATGGACATCGGGTTGGAGGCGTAGTCGGGAGACGGTGTTGACAACGCCTTGATAGGGGAACTTTTCCACCGCTTGTTGCGTGGGTGGGGGGACATCCTCGGATTGGGTCTTGGATTGGGTTTTGGATTGGTCGGTGACCATCCTTGCCGAGATCCAGAGGTCATCATCCAGGCGCAGCCAGTGTCCGCCGTCTGGGCTTTCTTCCACCACGGTCACCGAACTGCCTGCCGGCAATCGTTTGATCACCTTGGCGTGTTGATTCGGCCCGGAGCGCAATCGGGCATTGTGGATCAAGGTGACGGTTCTGGCCGGAGGTGTGGAGGCTTCCGGGGGGGTGGAGGAGGCCGGGGTCGCCGGAGCGGTTGACGGGGCTTCGGAAGCCGGGGAGGTGGAACGGGGTGCGCGGGAGGGTTGTTCTTCACCCTGGGCGGGTGGGGTGGCATTGGCTTTGGTGCTGCGTCCGTCATTGGCGGACGATGGCTGGGAGGAGGCCGATGGGGTCGGGGCCGATGGCGGGGTGGAGGTCGGTTTGGCAGGCGTTTCCAGCGCATCCACCTTGGGCAGGACAAAACGTTCGCCACGGTTCAGCAGTTCCAGATTCAGCAGTCCCATGGTCTTGAGCAATCCGAACTGGGCGATGGCCACATCCGCCTTGGCGGCCAGGGCGTCGCTTTGGGCGTTGATCAGGGCGGTCTCTCCGGACAGCACGTCGATCAGGGAACGGGCACCGTGCAGACGTTCTTCCCGGGCCATGCGCAGAAATTCCGCGGAAATGCGCGCCTGGTTTTCCAGGAAGTTGGCGTTCTCCTGGGTGGTGGTGATGGACTCCCAGCCGTTGCGGGCCTGTTCTTCCACGGTGTGACGGGTATCCAGAAGGCGGTTGTCGGCGGCGGCGATGCCTTCCCGGGCCCCTTCCAGGGCGTGAAAACCCGCCAGTCCAAGGTTGAACGGATAACTCACCTCCACCCGCGCCGCCAGTTCCTGTTGATTACCTTTGGTGCCTTCGGCGTCTTCTTTATATTTTTTTTCCACCACCGCGCCGACCTTGGGGGCCAGTTCGGCTCCGATCACCCGGTTCTTTTCCATCTGACTGGTGGTCACGGCCACCTGGGCGATTTGCAACTGGAGGTTGTGGTTCAGGACGTTTTCCAACACCTTGTCCAGGGTATCCGGCAGATGTTCCGTGGGGTTTTGCAACTCGTACAGGGTCTCCGGCGCGTTCGGTTCTCCATCGAACAGCACCCGGAAATGGTTGAGAGCGGTATTCAAGGCCCCTTTGGCCCGGGCCTCACGGGCCTGCGCCCCGGAGAGTTGACTGCGGGCCTGAAGGGCATCGGTTTGCAGACCGCCGCCCAGTTCGACACGGCTTTCTTCCAATCCGGTCTGCTTGCGTATGTTGGCGACGGACTGTTCGGCGAACGCCAAAGCGCGATAGGTCCGCAACAGGTTGATGCAGGAACTGGCCGCATCCAGCAGCAGGTCGGCCCGTTGATTGGTCAGGTTGAGTTCCGCCTGCAACAAGGCGAGATTGGCTTTGGTGACCTCGGCGTTGGTTTTGCCGAAATCCCACAGCGCCTGATTCAGGGTCATGGTGAGGGTGCGGGCGTTCATGTCGGTGGGGGTGCCCCCATTGGCGGGTTTACGGGATTCCGATCCCATGGCGCCACTGGTTTTCATGTCCGGAAACCAGCCGCCCCGCACCTTGCCCACGTTGGCCTTGGCTGCCAGCGCATCCCGTTTGGCCGCCTCCAGTCGGGGATGGCGTTCCAGCATCCGTTCCGCCAGAACCCGACACTCTTCCGCCCAGGCGTCCGCGCCGCTGGCCAGGAGCAACATTCCCGCCACGAGCAACGTTTTGCCGATACGCCATCTGCCAGCCGGGTGGATACCCGCGTTCAATCGGTTCAATACCATTCTATCGTTCCTGGAAAGTGGCGTGCAACGAACGCAGCCACGGAGTCAACAGATATTCTAGCACAGTTCGACTGCCAATCAAAATCAAACAAACCACCTGCACCCCCGGATACAGGGAGTAACTTTGTTGGGTGCCTTCAAAGCGGTTTTTCGCCGTGACGATGCGGATCCGGTAAAAGGTTTTGCCTTCGGAGGTGACCAGGGCATCGGGGCTGACACTTTCCACCTTGCCCGGAATACGTCCGAACAAAATGGCGTCCTGGGAGTTGAGAGTCACCCAGACCGTCTGTCCCGCATGAACATAACCGATATCCTGGACCGGCAGTTTGGCGTCGATCACCAGTTGATCCTCGACGGGCACGATATCCATCACCGTCTGTCCCGCCTGGATGACTCCCCCTTCGGTGGAGATGGCGATACTTTTGATGATTCCGTCCACCGGCGAACGCAGGATGGTCAATTCCTGGGTATGTTGCAACTTTTTCAGTCTTTGCGCCAGTTCTTCGTAATTTTGTTTGGCTTGGTTCAACTCTTTGTGGGCGGTTTCGATGAAATTGGCCTGGAGGGAATCCGCCCGTTCCCTGGCCTCCTTGAGCGCCGCCTGAATGCGGGGTTGGGCGGTTCTGTCCG
Organism: Magnetococcales bacterium; assembly: GCA_015231755.1. Taxonomy (NCBI): domain Bacteria; kingdom Pseudomonadati; phylum Pseudomonadota; class Magnetococcia; order Magnetococcales; species Magnetococcales bacterium. The sequence continues at coordinate 90,640 of JADGAZ010000016.1, forward strand.
CCGTGATCTGGCCTTCCATGGTCTGTTTCTGTCGGACCAGATCCAGATGGGTCATCCGGCTGGTGAGATTGCGCTCCATCATCTTCTTGCTGATCTCCACCTGATCGGAGACCGTGGCCAGGATCTTCTGATTGTTCTCCTGGCGGCTGCGGTTTTCCACCAGTTCCTGTTCCCGTTGGGTGATCAGGCTTTTCAGCGTGGACAACTCGTGCTGAAACCGTTGCCGACGGGCGGTGAAGGTGGCCAGTTCGGTGTTCACCAGCTCCGGATCCGCCTGGATCACCTGGGGATCGAAAACCGGGGTATCTCGTTTTTCCACTTCCGCGGTCAGGCGTCCCATCTCCGCCAGCAGACCCATCAGACGCCGTTTCAGCTCATCCAGATCCGCGTTGGATCGGAGCGGATCCAGGCGCAACAGGGGTTGATTGCGCTGGACGGTCTCCCCTTCCTTGACCATGATTTCCTGGATGATGCCGCCTTCCAGGTGTTGGATGGACTTGATGCGGGAACTGGGCATGACCACGCCTTGAGCTTGGGTGGTCACATCCAGCGGGGAAAAGGTGGCCCAGATCAACAAGGAGAGAAAAAACAACGCGCTCAAATAGAGCAAACGATGGGTATGGCGTCGGGTCGAGGAGGGATCGGCCATGCTCATCCCTCCTTGGGATTGGCCAGATCGATGATTTGACCCGCGCCATTCAGAATGTTTTCGTCGTGGGTGGCGATCACCAAGGTTTTGCCTCTTTTGGCCAGGGCGATCAACAGGCTGTAGACCACGGCGGTTCCTTCCCGGTCCAGCCCCACGGTCGGCTCGTCGAAGAGCATGATGGGACTGTCCAGGGCCATGGCCCGGGCCAGGGCGAAGCGGCGACGAATCCCCGGAGGAACCTCCTTGCCGTCATGGCTCAACCCCAGATCCAGCCCCGCCGGATGCTCGGCCAGAAAACGACCCGCTCCCGCGCTGGTCAGCAGCGTGCGCATGGCTTCTTCGCTGAGGGTCGGGTCGTTGGCCAAAAAATTTTCCCGCAGGGTGCCTGCCAGGAAAGTCGGCTCCTGGGGCAGGAAACCCAATTGGCGGCGGCGCCACTCCGGAGCCAATTGCCGCATTTCGATGCCGTCGAGCAGAATCTGTCCGCCGGTGGGTTGCTGCAAACCTACCATCAGGTGCAAAAGAGTGGACTTGCCCGAGCCGTTGGGTCCGGTGAGTACGCAGATGCTTCCCGGCGGCACCTGGAACGACAGGGCGTTGAGGAGTGGAATGGGGCGTCCTGGCCAGTGCATCGTCACCTGACGCAACTGGAGTTGACCTTGGCATTGGAGCGGGGTACTGCCGGATTCTCCTTCGGGTTCCAGGTTGCGGGCAAAGGTTTGAGCCGTGGCCATGGTGGCTTCGGCCTTTTTGAAGGCCTCCCCCAGGGATGCGAGACGGGACAGGGGGGAAAAGGCGCGATTGGCCAGGATATTGGCTCCGATCAGGGAACCCACATCCAGGGAACCATTGACGATCAGAACCGCACCCACGGCGATGATGCCCACCCCACCCACAGCCTGAATGGTTTGCGCCCTGGAGGTCATGGTGCTGCTCAGGCGGGTCAGTTCGTGGCGCACCTGGGCCGATTCCTGGACCACGGTGCTCCAGCGTTCCATGAGCAGCCCTTTGCCGCGGAAATGACGCACGCTTTCGGCAGCCCGCAACGCGGTGGCCAGCAGGGCGGCAAACCGGTTGGCCAGCTCCCGCCCCTGGCGCACGGGTGTGATCATGCGTTTTTGTCCGCGCCATCCCGTCACCAGCAGAATCGTCATCACCGCCAGGGTCACCCAGGCCAGGGGCGGAGCCAGCAGGGCGATCACCAGCAAAAAGATCAGCACGAACGGCAGATCCGACAGGGCCGCGATATTGGCGGCTCCCAGGGTGTTGGCCTCCTGATCCACCCCCCGCACCATGGCTTCCAACTCCTCCACCGGACGGCGTCGCAAGGAGTCCAGAGGTGTGGTCAGAATCAGGCCATACAGCCCGATGCTCAAGCGGATCTCCTCGTCGTTGGAGATCTCTCCGGCCAGTTGCAGGCGGATGGCCCGAAAGGCGTACTCCCCCGCAATGGCCAGCAGCACCCCCAGGGTCAGGGTGGCCAGGGTGCTGGAAACTCCATAGACAATGTAGCGGTTGAGCACATGAATCATGTACAGCGATGAGGCGATGCCCAGCAGATTGACCATCAAGGCGGCGAACAGCAGGCGCGTCAAGGCTGCCGGGTTGCGTCGCAGACGATCAAGCACGATTTTCATGGGCGACGATCATCGGGTGTGGCTGAAGCCGGATGCCTCACGGTTTGTGGGTGGCCGTGGCTGCCGCTGGAACCGGCACTGGCGGTGTGATCTGGCCCGGATCCTCATCTTCCAGGGCGTCCCGCCAGATGATGTCGTTTTCATGGAATTTCTTCCAGATCAACTGCCAGAACTCCTGGATGGCGGCCTTTCTTTTGGAAAAGGGCATATACAGACCCACCGGATAGAAGGAGACCCAGCGATCATTTTTCAGTTGCACCCCGTAATAATAGACCTTGGGGGCATCGGAGGGCAGTTCGTTGGGTAGGCTTTTGACCTGGGCCAGACACTCCTTGATGATCTTCAAGACCAGGGCCGGATCGTGTTTGGGATCGGTGTAGACCTCCAGATTGCGTTTGATGCAGCGTGGCTTGGTGAAGTTCTGAATCTCCGTGTCCGAGGTCTTGCTGTTGGGAAAGGAGATCATCTGGCCATCGAGAGAGTTGATGCGGGTGGTACGCCAAGTGATGTCCGAAACCACGCCGATGCTGTTGTTGAGTTTGATGGTATCGCCGATATTGAAGGGGCGTTCGATGTTCAGCATGATACCGGAAACGATATCCCGCAGATTGGACTGAACCGCCATACCGATGATCATGGCCATCATGCCGGAGGTGGCGAGCATGCTGGTGATGCTCTTGTCAAAGACGAAGGCCACCACCCCGAAACCGGCCATCACGTAGATGAGCAGCACGATGGTCATGCGCAGCACGTTGGGGATCTTGCGTTGGGTCCGGGTTTCCAAGGGAACCCAGATGAACCGTTCCAGGGAGATGATCGCCAGTCGGGCCGGGACGATGAACCAGCAGATGTCGAACACCATCACCACCGAGTCCACCGTGGAGTTGGTAAAGTTCTGCAAACTGTAATCCCGGGCCAAGTTGCCCAGGGTCATCAACAGCAGAGGCCAGAAGATCATGCGCAGGAACAGGGTCTGGATCCGCCAGAATTGACCCCGTTCCTTGATGTCCAGCAGTCGGGCCAGGACGCTCATCACCAAAGAGAAGATCGCCAGATAGACGAACTGATCGGTGCTGGAGAGGACATCCCGGGCGTCGAAACGGTCGGGTTTAAGCACCATGCCCGCGTCCAGCATGGAAAAGAGGGGACGGGGCTTGCCGAATCCCACAAACAGGGGATTGCCATCCACGCCCCGCGGTTTGATCTCCTGGGAGACCCAGCCCCGCATGATCAACCAGCCGCTGGCCCCGGCCAGCACCTGATCCCGCATCAAGGAGGCCACCATGGGATCGGTCATATCGTCGTTGGAATGAAACCAGGAGAGAGCCTTGTTCAGCCAGCCATCGGATTTTTTTTCAGACTCCGCGTGGCTGATGGACAATTTGGATTCCAGGGGATCCTTGGCATCCTGACCCAGATGTTGATTTAACAGGTTGAGTCCGAGGATATCTCCCACATACATCAGGTTGTGGCTGCCGAGGGTGCGGTGGTGAAACGCCAATCCCACCAGCAGGGTGCCATAGTTGCGTTCCGCTTCCGAGTAGCCCAGATAGAATTTGCCTTTGATGCGATAGGCCCGATAGCTCATGTCGCCATCTTTGCCCTCGCGCACCGGCTGTTCCAGGGCAATCGGCGTCACCGCGTTGGTAAAGACCACATCCTGAGGGGCAAAATCCCCCCGCCAGCGGAACCAGACGGCAAAATCGATGTCGGCGGTATTGGCGCTGCGGTCCAGGGCGGAGATTTTCTCCAGACGCACACCGGTATAGACCACATTGGTTTTGTACATGAAACGATTGTTGACATACAAGGCCCGTCCGGCGGTCACTTCCGCCAGCAGGTTGGTGACCCCTTCCTCCCGGATGGGAGACAACTGGGTCAGGGCCGAAACCAGATTGGTGCCGTCGTAATTGCCCACCATGGAGTCCCGGGTGGCGACCCCCTTGGCGTTGAAGAACAGTGGTCCATTGAGGCCGACAAAGGCGTTTTCCACCGAATTGCGGGCGGCGATGCGGTCCCGGAGTCGTTGGCGCAGGGGGGTATCCCGGTCTTTGCTGCTCACGGCGTCGAACAGACTGGCGGCGATCAATTTGGCGCTTTCGTAGGCGTAGGCGGCCACCCAGTCCGGAGCGTTGCCGTACTGGTTGGTGAAGCTGGTGTTGAATTTCTGCGCCCGGTCCCCGGAGGTGTCGAACAACATGGGGGTGGTCATCAGGGTGCCGTTGAGGGCGGATGCGGAGGTGCCTTTGCCTTTCCAGTTGGTGATGAAGGTCTCTAAGAAGCCCTTGGAGGCCAGATGGCGCAAGCCGACGATGCGCTGGCGGATGCCGGCTTCCCGCAGGGCGGCGATCATGCGGGTGGTGCTGTCCACCTCGCCCAGCACCAGGAAAGAGCCAAAAAGTTTTTTGGATTCGACTTCGGCGATGACGTTTTTCAGTTCCTGGTCCATGGCCTTCCCATCGGTGGGCATGGCCCACTTGTAGAGGATTTTGGTCCCGAAACGTTGATACACCTCATCGAAGCTGGTGGCCAGTTGTTCTCCCCGTGGGGTGGCCTCGTGGAGGATGAAGACGGTCTTTTCACCGACGACGTTGCGCAGATAGTTGGCCAGAAAACGGGTTTCGGTGCTTTCGTCGATCAGAGGCTGGAATACCCAGGTATTTTCCTGATAGGCCTTCTCCGGACCGTTGGTCATTAAAATGGCCGGCAGCGCCCGATCTCCGTAATAGGGGATGGCCTTGGCGGTGGCGGAGCTGTTCCAGTGACCCAGCACAGCCACCACATCCGGGTCGGCTTCCGCCTGTTGGGCGGCCTGGAGGGCCTCTGCCGGAGAGTTGCCTTCATCGACGTATTTGACGGCCAGTTGTCTGCCGTGGATGCCACCCTGTCGGTTGATCTGTTGCACCAGCAGCGCAACCCCCTGTTGCATGGCGTCGCCCTGGCTTTTATCGGGCCCGGTCATGGGGGCCACGACGGCAATGCGCATGGCATTGCCCGCGGGTTCTTTCAGAATGAACAGACCCACAAAGAGCGAAATCAAACTGGCGACCGCCAATGCCGCCGCCAGGATGAGCATGAACAGTTGTTTTTTGTTGAGCGTCGCGATCCACTGCCGAAATTTTTGCATACTTACCTGTTCTGGGCCAGACTTTTGATCGTTGTGAGCATCAAGCCGTGTGAGGAGGGTCGAAAGCGTTCATGCCGCATGCATATCTTCTTTTCAGCTTCAAATCAACCGAGAAAGTGTGTTTTGATTATCTGGCCAATCGTACCCGCACGGACTCTTCCTGATCCAACTCTTCCAGGCGGATTTCCATTTCGTGGATGGCGGCGTCCAGTTCCGGGAGGATCACGTCTTCCAGGGCGCGGGCGCGTCGTTCGGTGCGTTGGTATTCGGCGAGCAGACGGTGCAGATTGCCGGAAAGGGCGGCCAGTTGTACCGCGAGAGTCAACAATTGTGCGTGGGAATGCTGACAGGATTTCTTTTCCCGGGAAGGAAACCCGGAAGAGGATCCCCCTTCGGTGGGAGCGTCTCCCAACGTCAGTGATCCCTGGTCCACCAGGGCAACCCCGAAAAAGAGCCGCTCCTGACGGATCACCCGGGCATCGGTCAACTCTTGAACCGGTGTCACTTGAAGGTCATGCAGTCCATGCAGGGCCACGGCATCCGCCAGGGAGGTCATGGTGTGATGGTGTTGGGTCTGATAGCGTTCCGACAACTCCCGATAGCGGGTGAATTGCTGGATGATCTCCGTGGCCAGCAACAGGCGTTTCTCGTCGAGAAAACGATACCCTTCCCGCATGACCAGACGTTCATCCCGGCTTTCCAGCAACGCACTGCGGGTGGGGGTGATCTCCATGGGCGGTTAGGGGGTGGCCCCTCCCTGACGCAAATGGCGTTGGATCTGATCGTCGGAGAGTCGGGACAACTCCGAGTCCGGCAGAATCTTCAGCAAGGACCATCCGACCGCCATGCTCTCTTCCAGGGTGCGGGGGCCATCCGGTTGGGCGATGAAACGGGTCTCGAACCGGTGACCGAACTCCAGAAACAGTCGATCCGTCGGGGTCAATCCTTCCGCGCCCACCACGCCGGCCAGCAGACGCACCCCCATGGTGCGGGCATAGGCGGCATACAACTGATTGGCCAGGGCCGGATGGTCCGGATGGGTGAACCCTTCCCCGATGCCATCTTTCATCAGACGCGACAGGCTTGGCAGCACGGCGATGGGCGGATGGATCCCGGCCCGGTCCAGTTTGCGATCCAGGGTGATCTGGCCTTCGGTGATGTAGCCGGTCAGATCGGGAATCGGATGGGTGATGTCGTCGGCGGGCATGGTGAGAATGGGAATCTGGGTCACGGAACCGGGACGCCCGCGGATGCGACCGGCCCGTTCGTACAGGGTGGCCAGATCGGAATACATGTAGCCCGGATAGCCCTTGCGGCTCGGGATTTCGCCGTGACTGGCGGACACTTCTCGCAACGCTTCGCAGTAGTTGGTCATGTCGGTGATGATCACCAGCACATGGCGTCCCTCCTGGTAGGCCAGATATTCGGCGGCGGTCAGGGCGAAACGGGGAGTCAGCAGCCGTTGGGCGCTGGAGTCGGAAGCCAGATTCAAAAACAGCGCGGTATGACCCAGAGCGCCTCCCTCTTCGAGGGCGTGACGGAACCGTTCCGCCTGATCGAAGGGCACCCCGATTCCGGCGAACACGATGGCGAAGGGCTCCTCCTTGGTGGAGCGCAGCCGGGCGTGCAGGGCGATTTCCACCGCCAACCGGTTGTGGGGCAGACCGCCACCGGAGAAGATCGGCAGTTTCTGTCCCCGCACCAGACTGTCCAGCACATCGATGCCGGAAATACCGGTTTCGATGAAATCCTCGGGTTTGGCCCGTCGCAACGGGTTGATGATCGCCCCGTCGATGGGGGCTTTGACCTGGGCGGCCACCGGGGGTCCGCCATCCGCCACCCGACCCACCCCGTCGAACACCCGACCCAGAATGCCCGGTCCCAACGCGAAGGTGATGGGTTCGCCGATGAAGCGGATCCGGGTTCCGGCCATGGAGAGTCCGGAAGTGGTGTCCAGGGTTTCGATGGTCATGAAGTCGTCGTCCAACGCCGCCACCCGACCCAGACGGGTACGGCCATCGGTGCCGATCACCTCCACGGCGTCGTTGAGTCCCACTTCCACCTGACGCCGCGCAAATACCAACGGCCCTTCGATGCGGGTGACCGCATCGGTCAGATAGAGATCCGCGTGGACCGTCATGGTCGTTTCTCCTCTCCGCTTGTGCCGCCCAGGGAGCCGAAATCCGTTTCCAGCAACCCGTCCAGGGTGTCGAACCGTTCCAGTTCCTCGTCTCCGATATCCTCTCCCATCCGTTGCAGACGACGGGTGATGGGCAAGGAGATGATCCGTTCCACCCCGATCCCGGCTGCCACCGCCGCCTCGGCCCGATCCATGAAGCGGATCAACAACCCCATCATCCGGGTCTGCTTGCGGGGAGAGGCGTGGCGATCCTTGACCGAAAACGCCGATTGGCGCAAAAACCCGTCGTTCACCAGTTCGGCGCACAGCAGGGTCAGCCGTTGGGCCTGGGGCAGGGCGTCCTTGCCGAGAATGCGGGCCATGCGTTCCAGGCGGGTCTGCTCTTCCAGCAGGGTCAGAAAACGACGGCGGTGTTCGGCCCAGTTGGGGGCACCCTCCTGGCTCCACCAGGAAGACAGGGTGTCCGCGTCTTCCGAGTAGGAGGCGATGGGGTCGATGGCCGGATAAAAACGGGCCTGGGCCCGTTTTCGGTCCAAGGCCCAGAAGTTGCGCACATAGCGTTTGGTCTGGATCGTGACCGGCTCGGAAAAGTCGCTGGAGGGGGGACTGACCGCCCCCATGACCGTCAGGGAACCGTTTTTGCCCGACAGGGTGATCACCCGTGCGGCCCGTTCGTAGAACTCCGCCAGCCGGGTGCTCAGATAGGCCGGATAGCCCGCCTCTCCGGGCAACTCTCCGAGACGGCCTGAAACCTCCCGCAACGCCTCGGCCCAACGGCTGGTGGAGTCGGCCATCAGGGCCACCTTCAATCCCTGATCCCGGAAATACTCCCCCACCGTGATGCCGGTGTAGACACTCGCCTCACGGGCGGCCACCGGCATGTTGGAAGTGTTGGCGATCACCACCATCCGTTCCATGAGGGGGCGACCGGTGCGGGGATCCTCCAGATGGGGAAATTCATCCAGCACCCCAGCCATTTCGTTGCCCCGTTCGCCGCAGCCCAGATAGATGATCACCTCGGCGTCGCACCATTTGGCGATGGTTTCCAGCAGCACGGTTTTTCCGGTCCCGAATCCGCCGGGCACCATGGCTTTGCCGCCCCGGGCCACCGGAAACAGGGTGTCGAGGATGCGCTGTCCGGTCAACAACGGCGGGCCAGCCGACAGACGTTCCGCGACGGGTCGGGGACGACGTACCGGCCAGGGATGGCTCATGGCGATGTCGATGCGTTGACCCTGGCCATCCCGCAGTTGGCAGACGCTTTCCACGTCGGTCCGTTCCCCCTGGGCCACGATCGATACCACTTCTCCCCCCTGATCCGGGGGAATCAGACAAAGCTGCTCACCACTGGCGCCGTCTATGGGACGCACCGTGGCGAAGGGATCGCCTCCTTTCAGGATTCTGCCCGGTTCCACCAGGGGGGTGAACAGAAAACGTCCCGCCGGGGGATCGAACCGTCCGGGGAGGAGAAAGTCTCTGCCTTCGCCGCTCAGGGGACGGAGCAGGCCATCGAAAATATGTCCCAGCAGTCCCGGACCCAAGGGCACCGACAGGGGCATGCCCTGACCCACCACCGGGTCTCCCGGACGCAATCCCGTGCCGTCCTCGAAGAGCTGAACCGTGATTTCATCCCCTTGCATGCGGATCACTTCGCCGAGCAGCCCTTTGCTTCCCACCTGGACCGCTTCGTGAATGCGAAACGGGTCGCGGGTGGCTCCCCGCAACACCGGGCCACTGATCCACCGTATCACGGCTTTGTTCATGACGACGCTCCTTCCGCGTGCATCAACGCCAACAATCCGGCGTCGATGGACAGGCGATTGGCCACCACTCCGGCCGCGCTGCCATCGACCCAGGCTCCCTGACAACCCAGACGCATACCCGCCTGCAATGAGGCATCCATCACGGCCTGGGGTTTGGGCAGACCGCTTTCCAGCAGACGTTTTTCCACCATTTGCCATTCGGAGGGATCCAGATCCGATGGATGGTGGATTTCCCACTCTCCGGTAGGCAGAAAGGCCATGGCCCGTTCCACGGTGGAGGTGATCCAGAGTTTACGGGATTCCGGCTCGCGCCAACGCTCCAGCAAAGCCTGATCCAAGGCGCTTCGGGCCTGTTCCAGATGGCGATTGTCCACACTCAGGGCGTGGTTGCGCCGTTCGGTTTCCTCTTGGGAGCGGGCGCGGCGCAAGGCCTGTTCCATGACGTGGCGTTCCCGGTTCACCATGTCCCGCATCCGTGCCCGGGCCTTGCGATGGGCCTCGGCGATCAGGATGGCGGCTTCGTTTTGGGCCTGATGCAGGATCCGTTCGTGTTCGGTCAGCCGTTTCTGCTCGATCAGGGCCAGCATGTCGTCCAGGATCGTTTTCATGGGCTCATCCCCAACCGGCCCCGTACCCGTGTCGCCAGATCCGGGGGTTGCGCCAGACCACGGGCATCCGGGACCACCAGGGTCAAGGGGATCACCGAGGTCAGAAAACGCTCCAGCAGCGTGGCGGGAAGCAGCCGGGCGCACGGAGCGGCCAGCAGGGCCAGTCCGCTCCTGTTATCGTCCAGCACCCGGGTGACCGCTATCGCCTCTTGGCCCGGTTCCGGGATGATCACCCGGACTCCGGCCAGTCGCCAGCCAGCGGCGCTCACTTCGTCGCCGATGAAGACCGGGGCAGGCATCAGCCCAATCGATTCAGGATGAGAATCGAGATGATCAGGCCGTAAATGGCGATTCCTTCCGCCAGTCCCACCAGAATCAGCATGCGTCCCAACAGTTCCGGTTTTTCGGTGATGGCGCCGATGGCGGCGCTGCCCACGTGGGCCACGGCGAAACCCGCCGCCAGGGCCGAAATGCCCGTGGCCAGGGCCGCGGCCAGATATCCCATGCCCGGTTCAATCGGGAGTCCTGCCGGGGGAGCGGTGGGGGCGCCACTGGCGATGGCGGATGGCACAAACAGGGCGATGCTGGCTCCCACGGCCAGCAAGGCGGTGAACAGGGTCAAAGCAAAGGCGATCTTGGCGCGTGGCGACATGGCCGCTCCTTATCAAAGGTTTTGCGTCATTGGGGTTACTCCGGAGGCGGCAAGGGGCGGAAAGGCCGTCCGTCGCCACCCAGAAAACGTACAAAAAATTCAAACAAAATCAAACGGGTTGTCTGAACCGACACCACCATGCCCTCCAGGGCGAGGATCAGCAGATTGCCCAGAATCAATACCACTCCGCCCCACACACCGCCACCGGTCAAGGCCGCCAGAGTGATCACCGCGTGGGAAAGTCCCGCGTGGGCCAGGGCAAAGGCGCCGACACGGGCGAAGGAAAAGGTGTTGACCCCAAGCTGCAACAAGGTTTCCACCAGATGGGCCAGCCGGCCCGGGAGGGCGAGGGGGGCGTCCAGACCATTGCCCACCACAAACGCGATCACTCCCGACACTGCCAGAGGATAACCGATTGGCGAGAAGAAGGCGAGCAATGCTCCGATATAAATCAAAATCACACCGGCTTCGTGTTGCAGCCATTTGCGCCCATGGCCTTGCCAGTAGGCCCCCAGACCATGGAATCCCAGTCCGGTCAGGATCAGCCCCACTCCGAGCAGCAAGGGCACGGCCAGCACATCAAGGGGTCGGCTGGTGGGGTGCAGCCACAGCGCCGGAATGATCGCTTCCGAGCAGAACAGGGAACCGAACAGCAGTCCGAAAAAGATTGACGACATCCCGCCGGATTTCAACAGCCAGGAGATTTCCTGTTGGTCCCGCAGCGCGTATCCGATCCCGAACAGCACCGCCCCCTGACCCACATCCCCGAACATGTAGCCGAACAGCAATGGCGCCACCCAGGCCAGCAGTCGGCTGGGATCCACCTCGTGGCGATTGGGCATGCCCAGCAATTTGGGAAAGATCTCGAATGGTCGGGCCCACCAGGGGTTGACCAGCACCAAAGGGGGCGCTCCCGGCCCGGAATCCGACACCGAAGCCAGCGCCCGGACCCCGGAGCGTCGCAAAAGGCCATTGAGTTCCTGGGCATCGATGCCCGGGGCGACCCATCCTCCCAGTTGGGAGAGGGTCTGTCCGGCTCCCACCGAACGGATGGCCTGGAAAAACCATTGCAACCGATGGACTCCCCGGATCCAGCGGGCCACCTGATGGCGTTCCCCGGTCTGGCGCAACGCTTCTTGCAACGAACCGATCTCGGCGCGGCACTCCACCAGCCGCTTTCGGATCACATCGGCAAACGACGCGTTCGACAGGTCTGCCTGATCCAATTCCGGGGGCAGGGTCAGGGGGCGGCCGTCGTGGCGGCTTACGGTATCGTTCAAGGAGGCCAGAGAAGTTTCGGTCCCCACCGCCAGAACGAAGGCGTGGTCTCGTCCTTTCACCAAGCGGAGCAAGGCGCCGGGAGTTTCCAGGTTCAGGGCGGCGGTGTCCGGTGGCAGGAGAAACATTCCTCCCCGGATGCACAGGGCGGCATGCTCCTCCCGGGCGAAATTTCCCCAGGCGAGAGGCCCGGGAGGCACGGCCTGCGCCAGATCGGACAGCAGTACCCATTCGGCCTCTCGGGCGCGGCAGGCCTGTTCCCGTTGGATCAGGGGTTCGGCCTCGTGTTGCCATGCTTCGAGGGCCGTCATGGCCTGATCGAGGGTCTCCAGCGGGGTGGCGGGAAGAGTGGGGATCTCTGAGGAATCGGGATCCAGCCGGGGCCACCATACATGAAAAGCCTGGGCCAGGGCGTCGAAACGGTGCAGACGGCTGGCCAGTTCCGGGGTCAGGACCGGTTTGGATTCACCGGACAACGCTTCCGGTTCCACCGGTGCGTGACGGGCCAGGGTGGTGAGGGCCGCCGGCAGATCGTCGTCGATGGCCACCAGTCGCATCCAGCGGGCGGGCATGGGACGGGCGATCATCATGGGCCACTCTCCGGGGCGAACAACCGTCTGCGGCACAACTCTCCCCGCAGGCGGTGCAGATCCATGGCCATCAGCCACAGGTGAATGAACAAGGCTCCCGGTCCCATGGCATGCCGCCGGAAACGCAACTCCAGGGTTCCCCGGAGTTCAAACCAAGCGCTCAGGGAGGTTTCGTTCTCCCCCAGTGTGGCAAACCGTTCCTGGGTGGCGTGGGCCAGTCGGATCAGAGCGGTCAGGACGGTTTTCGCCGCCGGATCCTGGGGCCAGAGTTTTTTCCAGCGATCCAGCCACCAGGTCAGGGAGTCTTGGTCAGTCGGGGGTATTTCCAGAGGTTCCAGTCCTTCCACGCGCGTCATCCAGGGATGGTCCGCCCCATGGAGATGTCGATACCGGGCGGTGGAGATGTCCGCCAGAGTCGCCACCCAGCGTACCGCCGGTTGCCACTCCCGGGGGGTCAATCCCGCCACCAGGGCCACCTGCCGGATGAACAGTTCCCGCATCATCGCTTCCAGATGATGCACATCCCCGTTCGGATCCACCCCTTCCAGCCATCCCCCCAGAGTGGTTTCACGGGCGCGGGCCAAAAAGGGATCCAGCGCCACCACGGCAGCCAGTCGGTTCCATTGGGCCGGATCCAGGCGTTGGCCGTGACGGGCTTGCAGACGGGCTTGCAGGGTTGCGAACCGGGGAGAGGACATGGAGAGGCTCACTTGGCGCCAGTCAGACGGGCTGCGAGCCGTTGGGCCGCCCCGACGGGATCTACTACCGTTCCCCGGGCATCCCCTTCAAAGGGGGCGGCCCGCTGTTGATGGCGTTTGATGGACTCCAGGCGTTTTTTCAAGGATTTGGCCTGTCCCTTCTGGAGGGAGGTCAGGCGTCGGTCCGTGCGGGTTTCGATTTCGGCCACCACGCGGTGGGCCTGCAGCAGAATCTCTTCCGCCTGTTTGCGGCTTGCGGCCATGGTTTCGGCGGCCTGCCGGTCGGCCTCCAGGGCTTGATTCATGGCCGTCTCCAGCCACGCCCCTGCTGCATCCTCCCTGTGCGCCTCACCCATCGGTTTTTCTCCCTTTGTGACTCGCGACTTTTGGCTGCGGTGCCTATTGCTCCCACGTCATACTTATTTTACAGCAAAGCGGGTCGGATAATCCAGCATGGTTATGCGTCGGAACCGTGTATATAAAAAAAGCCGCCCCCATGGGGGCGGCCCGGTGCCACTTCGTTTGACCGGAAAGAAAGGTCAGACGCTGTAATACATCGAGAATTCCACCGGATGCGGGGTGTGCTCGACTCTGTAGACATCCTGCATCTTGAGGTTGATCCAGGCATCGATCAAGTCGTCGCTGAACACGTCGCCTTTTTTGAGGAAGTCGCGGTTTTTGTCCAGAGCGTCGAGGGCTTCGCGCAGCGAGCCGCAGACGGTCGGGATGTGCTTGAGTTCTTCCGGTGGCAGGTCATAGAGGTTTTTGTCCATGGGGGCGCCCGGATCGATCTTGTTCTCGATGCCGTCCAGACCGGCCATCAGCAGGGCTGCGAAGGCCAGATAGGGGTTGGCCGAAGGATCGGGGAAGCGGATTTCGCAACGCTTGGCCTTGGGATTGGTGGCCGCCGGGATACGGATGCTGGCGGAACGGTTGCGGGCCGAGTGGGCCAACAGCACCGGCGCCTCGAAGCCCGGGATCAGGCGCTTGTAGGAGTTGGTGGAGGGATTGGTGAAGGCGTTCAGGGCGCGGGCGTGTTTCTTGATGCCGCCGATGAAGTGCAGGGCCATTTCCGACATATCGGCATACTGGTTGCCGGCGAACAGGGGCTTGCCGTCTTTCCAGATGGACATGTGGACATGCATGCCGGAACCGTTGTCGCCGCTCATGGGTTTGGGCATGAAGGTGACCGTCTTGCCTTGCTGATGGGCCACGTTGTGGACCACATATTTGTATTTCTGGATGTTGTCACCCATGGAGACCAGATCCGAGAAGCGCATGTCGATTTCGCACTGACCGGCGGTGGCCACTTCATGGTGATGGAACTCAATGGTGAGACCCATTTCTTCCATGAGCATGCACATTTCGGAACGCATGTCCTGGTAGGAGTCCACCGGGGGAACCGGGAAGTAACCACCCTTGATGCCGGGACGATGGCCGGAGTTGCCTTCTTCGTACTCGGTATCGGTGTTCCAGGCGCCTTCGATGGAGTCGATCTCCACCGACACCTTGTTGATGCGGGAGGTGTAGCGCACGGAGTCGAAGATGAAGAATTCGGCTTCGGGCCCCAGATAGGCGGTATCGCCGATGCCGGTATATTTGAGGTAGGCGGCGGCTCGTTTGGCCACGGCGCGGGGATCACGGCTGTAGCCTTCGCCCGTGAAGGGATCGACCACGTCGCAGATCAGGATCAGGGTGGGGACATCCGTGAAGGGATCCAGCACGGCGGTGGCGGCATCCGGCTTGTAGACCATGTCCGACTGGTTGATTTCGCACCAACCGGCGATGGAGGAGCCGTCGAAGCCGAAGCCGTTTTCAAACACTTCTTCGGTGACCATTTTGGCGGGGGTGGAGATGTGTTGCCATTTGCCATGAAAATCGGTGAAACGGAAATCAACGAAACGGACATCGTTGGTTTCGATCATGGCCAGGGCATTACGAATCGCGTCTTGATCTGACATAACGGTTTGGACCTTTCAAAAGGGGGGTGGATGTATAATGAAACCGATTCAAGAATACGTTAAGACCAGCGAACCTGTGAGGCGTCAATCCAGATTATAGCCTCTTTCGTCGTGCAGGACCAAGTCCAGTCCTTCGGTCTCTTCATCCCGTGAGACCCGCAGGCCGACGACGGCGTCAATCGCTTTGAGTATGACCACGGTCAGCACGCCGCTCCAAAGCAGGGTGGCGACGGCGCCGATGCATTGGATCCACACCTGGGAGGCCATGGTGACTCCCGGGGGATAGCCGACTCCCCCCAGCGACGTGGAGGCGAACACGCCGGTGAGGAGGGTTCCCAGGATTCCGCCCACGCCGTGGACCGGCGAGACATCCAGGGAGTCATCGATCTGGAGTTTGCGTTTGACCAGTTGGGTGGCGAAGTAGCACACCACGCCGGCGATGGCGCCGATGATCATGCCCCCCATGGGGCCGATGTAGCCCGAAGCGGGGGTGACGGTTCCCAAACCGGCCACCATGCCGGTGACAATGCCCAATACGCTGGCTTTGCCGTGTCGCATCCATTCCACGATCATCCAGGAGATGGATCCGGCGGCGGCTCCCATATGGGTGGCCAGCATGGTCATGCCCGCCGAGCCGTTGGCGCCCAGGGCGCTGCCGGCGTTGAAGCCGAACCATCCCACCCACAGCATGGCCGCGCCGGTGAAGACCATGGTCATGTTGTGGGGAGGCATCATGCTGGTCGGAAAGCCGCGTCGTTTGCCCAGCATCAGGGCGGCGACCAGGGCGGCGATGCCTGCGTTGATATGTACCACCGATCCACCCGCAAAGTCCATGAATCCCATGGTCGCCAGCCATCCTCCGCCCCACACCCAGTGGCACAAGGGCAGATAGACCAGGGTGAGCCACAGCACCGTGAACCACAGAATGGCCGAAAAGCGCATCCGTTCGGCGAATCCGCCCACCACCAGAGCCGGGGTGATGATGGCGAAGGTGAGTTGGAACATGGAAAAGACCGTTTCCGGGACATCCCCCTTGAGGGTCTCGGTGGCGATGCCCCGCAAGAATCCCTTGTCCAGTCCGCCGATCCAGGCGTTCAATCCGCCCCCATCGCCAAAAGCCAGCGCATAGCCATAGACAAGCCACAGCAGGGAGACTACACAGGTGATGGCAAAACATTGCATGAAGATCGACAGCACGTTTTTGGTGCGCACCAGCCCGCCATAAAAGAGGGCCAGACCCGGCAGGGTCATGAACAGCACCAGGGCGGTGGCGGTAAGCAGCCAACCGGTGTTGGCCGCGTTGAGCATGACAGTGGTCTCCGCCCATCCGATGGTGGGGAGAATCAACAATGCCGCGAGTGTGAAAGAAAACACCATAATGTTGCCTTTGATCGATTTCTTTGTTGAATGGTAAGGGGCTCGATTCCGCATACACGGAATAGCGCCATTTTCGCAAGCTTTGTTCCAGGATGGGGAATGTGGATTATTGTATTGATAATGGGGTATTTTTTCTGGATATTTTTTTGCGGCTTTTTTAGCTGATGCTTATTTTTTCAGCATTTTGATTATTTTTTGCACACCCAAGCCTGCATTATATGCATGCCGCTGGTGCCTGACATTTTTTTTCATCCCTCTTGCGCATGACCAGGACATGCCTATATGCACTCATGGCTCGGTTCTGGATCCCTCTCGAACCCTCTTAACCGTTCCACGAACGAGGTAAAGAAAACAGCAATGACGGAAACCATGATCCACCTGTCCGGGGTGACCCGGCTGTTTGGCGGCGTCAAGGCCCTGGACCACATCGACCTTGAAGTGCGTCGCGGCGAGGTGATGGGCTTTCTCGGACCCAACGGGGCCGGGAAAACCACCACCATGCGCATCCTGAGCGGTCTGCTGGCTCCTTCGGAGGGGAGCGTGGCCGTGGCCGGCGTGGATGTGCTGGAAAATCCGGTGGAGGCCCGTGCCCGCATCGGTTTTCTGCCGGAAAATCCCCCCATCTATGGCGAAATGACCGTGCGGGAGTATCTCTCCTATCTGGCCACCCTGCGCCGGGTGCCGGGGCAGAAACTCCGGGTCGCGGTGGACCGGGCCATGGAGCGTTGCGGCCTGACGGCGGTGAGCGATCGACTGCTGCGCAATTTGTCCAAGGGGTACAAGCAGCGCGCCGGCATCGCTCAGGCCATTGTCCATGGTCCGGATGTGGTGGTGCTCGACGAACCCACCGTGGGGTTGGATCCCATCCAGATCCGGGAGATCCGCGCCTTGATCCGGGAGTTGGGAGGGGAACATTCGGTGCTGCTTTCCACCCACATCCTGCCGGAGGTGCGCATGACCTGTCAGCGGGTGGCGGTGATCCATCAGGGGCGCATCGTGGCCGACGACACCCTCGACGCCCTGGAAAATCGCGCCCAGGGCAACAGCGTTCACTTTCTGCGCTGGAAAAATCCCCCCGCTGCCGACCTGCTGCGACGGATTGCCGGTGTGGCCGGTGTCACGCCACGGGAGGATGGCTGGCTGATCACCGCGGCTCCGGAGGCGGATCCGGTGCCGGAACTGGTGCGGCTTTCCGCCTCGTCGGGATGGGATCTGCGTGAATTGTCCCAGGCGGGTGGCTCCCTGGAGGAGATCTTCCTGCAATTGACCACCCGTGAGGAGCGCCCGGAAGAGGGCGAGGAGGTGTCCCCATGAGAGCCATCGTCACCATCGCCTTGCGGGAACTGCGGGGCATGTTTTATTCCCCGTTGGCCTGGACCCTTTTGGCGGTTTTGTTCGCCATCTGCGCCTATATGTTCAACGCTGGGGTGCTCAGTTATCAAATCCAGATGCTGGAGTATCAGACCTACGGCATGCGGGGCGGTCTGCCTTTGACCGAACGCACCATCGCGCCCATGCTTGGCAACGCGGCGGTGTTGCTGTTGCTGCTCATGCCTTTGCTGTCCATGCGTCTGATCGCCGAGGAGAAACGTCAGGGCACCTGGCCCGCTTTGGCCTGCTCTCCCATCTCCCCCACCGGGATTATCTTGGGCAAATATCTGGGTCTGCTGCTTTTCCTGGCCATTGCCGTCGGGCTGTTGGCCCTGCCTCCCTTGACCCTGTATGCCTATGGCAATCCGGATACCGGGCAGTTCCTTGCCGGACTGCTGGGGCTGTTTCTCACCGCCGCGGCCTTCGGTGCGGTGGGACTGGCCGCTTCCAGCGCCACGGAGCATCCCAATGTGGCGGCGGTGGTCTCCTTCGGTGTGCTGCTCATGCTGTGGATTCTTTCGTGGATGGGGAACGCCAGTGGCGGGACGGTGGACAAGATGCTCGCCTATTTCTCGCTCATGAACCATTACCAGAACTTCCTTTCGGGCGTGATCAGCAGCGCGGATCTGAGTTATTTCCTGCTGCTTTCCGCCGCCGGACTGCTGTTTGCCCGGCAGCGGTTGCTGGCCGATCGGGTTCAAGGTTAAGCGACGACTTTGCAAGGATAAAGACGACGATGAAGATGGACCGTTCTACCCGTTTGAACATCCGGTCGCAGAACTTCGTCATGGGCCTGATCCTGACGATTCTGCTTGCCCTGGCGGCTTACGCCAGTCACCGTTATCAAGTGCGTTGGGACTGGACCAAAGGGGGTCGGCACACCCTGGCGGAACAGTCGGTCAAGGCGGTCAAGGCCTTCCCCGAAGGGCTGACCATGACCGTCTATATCCAGGAGCGGGGCGATCGACGCCAACAGATCCAGGATTTGATGGAAAAATATCAGGTGATCAACCCCTCGATGACCATCCGCTACGTGGATCCGGATCTGGATCCCGCCGCGGCCCGTCAGGCCGAGGTGGCGGTCTATGGCACCGTGATTCTGCGGGCCGGGGAGAAGACCGAAAAAATCACCGAAGCCAGCGAAGAGGCAGTCACCAATGGTTTGATCCGTCTGTCCAAGGGCAGCGCCAAGACCATCCGTTTTGTCAGCGGTCATGGCGAACACCCTCTGGACGAAACCCCGGATGGGGGCGGTGGCAAGGATCGTTTTGCTTATACCCAGGCCAAGGCCCTGCTCAAGGGTGAAGGCTATGGGGTGGAGGGGATCAATCTGGCGGAAGCCGAGAAGGTGCCGGAGAATACCTCGGTGATCGTGCTGGCCGGTCCCCGCAAGCCCCTGCTCGACATCGAGCGGCAACGGCTGAAAACCTGGCTGGATGCCGGAGGCCGTCTGCTGGTCATGCAGGGACCGGGGAGCGATGCCGGACTGGAGGCGATGCTCAAGGAGCATGGCGTCACCTTCTTGAAAGGGGTCACCCTGGATCCGGCGGCCCAGATGATCGGGGGATCGGCCTCCACGCCGCTGATCAGTCGTTATACGGTGCAACACCCCATCACCAAGGGAATGAGTGCCGCCACCATCTTTCCCGACAGCGGCGGCATCGATCTGGAGACCCCTCCCGCCGACAGCAAGGAGCAGCGCATCCGTTTGCTGGAAGGGGCGGCGCGGGGTTGGCTGGAGACCGGGGATCTGGCCAGCGGTCAGGTGGAGTTCAATCCGGAACAAGATCGCAAGGGACCCATCGTGATCGGCGTCGCGGTGGAATCCGGCAAGCAACGGCTGGTGGTGACCGCCAACTCCAATTTTCTCGCCGACGCCTATGTGGGGGCGTTGGGCAACGCGGATTTGTTTCTCAACATGGCCCGCTGGCTGGCCGAGGATGAGAATTTCATCGCCATCAAGCCCAAGGAGGTGCAGGACGGGGGACTCAATCTGCCGGGGGCGGATGCGGTGTTGCTCTTCTGGGGACTGGTGGTGTTGATTCCGGTGTTGCTGGTGGGGATCGGAGCGACCATCTGGTTGAAAAGACGGCGGCGCTAATCAAGGGAGGATCACCACATGTCCAAGGGATGGAGAAACAATCTGATTCTGGCGGCGATCATGGCCGCAGCCGCCGGCGGGCTGTGGACCCTGGATGCCCGGGAGTCGGCCCGCGACGAGGCGGACAAGCTTTCCCGCTCGGTCAGCACGCTGCGGGCCGACGGGGCCACCTCCGCGGAGTTCCGGGACGGTGCCGGCCAGAGCGTTACCCTGACCCGGGAAGGGGATCGGTGGGCCATCACCGGACCTTCCAGGCTGCGTACCAACGGCGAGGCGGTCAAGGGCATGCTGGAGGTGTTGGGCCGGAACTATGAAAAAAAAGCCGTGGATAGCCTCACGGATCCGGCCCCTTTTGGTTTGACCGCTCCGGCGGCCCGGCTGCTGGTGAAGGATGACAAAGGTGCTTCCACCGTGTTGCTGGTGGGGAGCACCACTCCCGCCAATCCCCAGAAGCGTTATGCGAGTCTGGGAGAAAAGGGGCCGGTGGTGCTGATGGCCAACAACGATCTGGCCAAGGTGATGCAACCGGTCAACGATCTGCGGGACAAGCGACTGGCCCGCACCGAATCGACGGATTTGACCCGGATCGTGTTGAAGAAACAGACCGGGGAGTCGATCCGGCTGGTGCGGGAGCAGGAGGGGGTGTGGAATCTGGAAGCCCCCTTGAAGGATCGGGCGGACGCCAATCGGATCAACGCCTGGATTTTTGCCCTGACCGGTTCCCAGGGTACCGCCTTTCAGAAGGACAAGCCCGAGGGGGAAGGGGCCTGGACCGTGGAGTTGACCCCGTCCAAGGGTGACAACGAGACTTTCACCATCTGGCGGGTGGGGGAGACGTTGTTGGCCTCGCGAGCGGGTGAGCCGGACTGGATGATGTTGCCGAAATATCTGGTCGAGGAGTTGGACAAGAGCGCCTTGGAACTGGTGGCCATGCGACCGGTGGAGTCCAAGAGCGATTTCGATACCCTGCGGTTGGAGTCCGAGGGCAAAACCCTCAGTGCCGAGAAGAAGTCGGGCCAGTGGCCCCGGGACGAATGGGGCAGCATCGAGGAGATGTTGTTGCGGGATGCCTATCGGGGGGTACCCCTCAAGACCGATGGCACCCCTTTGGTGACCATCACCCTGGGACAGGGGGACAAGGCCCGTGTGTTGCGGGTCTATCAGGAGAAGAAAACCGTCATTGTCACGTTGCCGGATCGTCCCATCTCCCTGGAGTTGACCCCGTTGCAGGCCGAAAGTCTGCAAAAGGCGGTAGGCACCCTTCTGCCCCCTCCCAGCGCTTCTTGAATCCTTTTTGGGCCGTGGATGCAGGGATCCC
Source organism: Magnetococcales bacterium (assembly GCA_015231755.1). Classification (NCBI taxonomy): domain Bacteria; kingdom Pseudomonadati; phylum Pseudomonadota; class Magnetococcia; order Magnetococcales; species Magnetococcales bacterium. The sequence continues at coordinate 111,910 of JADGAZ010000016.1, forward strand.
CTCCCGCGCATCCACGGAATTTTTCCAGGAACACCTCAACTTCTCCGGCTTTTCAGACGAAAAGAGTTCCATGTATCCCGTGGACCCCTGGAGGAGTCGAGGAGACTGTTCCCATGAAAAAAGATCCCAAACTGGATGGCTGGATCTCCCTGGAAGAATATCTGGTGGATGGCGTGCGCAAGCCCAAAACACGGATCGTCCATCCGGTGGGCAAACACCCCGGTCCCATGCCCGATACCTGGGTGAGCTATGATGATCACGTCTTGCGTGGCGTGCGCAAGACGCGCGAAACCGCCAACGATGAAGCCTTTATCGATCGCCTCAAGCCTGCTCCTCCCCCGCCGGAGGTGCCGGAAGAGGCCTATCAGACCGCTTTCGACGCCCTGCAGGAGGTCTGGGCGGTGCCTTCGGGCAATGGGGCGGTGTTCACCCGTTTGAAAATCCTGGCCCTGGGGGATCGGGCCGACTGGTCGGCGGGTCGCATCACGGAAGTGGAGTACAAACGGCGTCAGGCCGCCATCGAAGAGATACGCATCCATTATGCCATGCGCGCCGAGGAGGCGACGGAATGGTTTTTGGATCACCGTTTTCGCTTGTTTGAAACCTTGCCCAATACCTGAAAAGGTATCACAATAGTCCTCTTGAAGATTCGACTCCATTCTTGCGAGTCGGTATTCCCCGATCTTGATTCGTCACGCATGGATCCCACCCCGATGGCTTGGTTTCATGAAGCCATTCGGGTGGGATCTGCACGACTTGAAAGCATTTTGCGCAAATCTCCGGATTGGCTGGATTGGCCAATTTGCGGGATCGCCGTGTCTTTTTCTGATGCCTGTGCTCGGTTGTCATGCCCAGGACGGCATGATTTTTTCATTCAGTGGAGAATGCATAGGTTTTCGAGTGTTTTTTGACACGTCGGATCCCGGGGCGACGTGAAGACCGAAGGGGGCGAGTGCAATGCAGTGGCAGCATGGTTTGCGATTCAAGATCATGTGGGTGATTCTGGTGTCGATGCTGTTGATGGGCGGCATCTTGAGTTATCTGGGGCACCGAGAGGCGGACGCCGCCCTGACCCGCAAGGCCGAAGAGAGTGCCCGGGTTTTTGGCGATATCGTCACCCATCAGATCGATAACCGTGGTGTGGATCTTTCCATGGCCATGGAGGCCCTGCTGAACAGTCGGGAACTGGTCTCCGCCTTCGCGTCCCGGGACCGGGACGCCTTGGCGAAATTGACCACTCCGTTTTACAAGCAGCGACTCGAACCCCAATACAAGATCGATCAGTTCCAGTTCCATCTGCCCCCGGCCACCAGTTTCTTGCGTGCCCACAAGCCGGAACAGTTCGGGGATGATCTTTCGGCCTTCAGGAAAACTGTTATTGTTGCCAATCAGACCCGCAAGCCGGTGGTGGGGCTGGAGGTGGGGCGGGGTGGACCGGGATTGCGGGTGGTCTATCCGGTGTTCCACAAGTCCGAGCCCATCGGTTCCGTGGAGTTGGGAGGCAGTCTGACCGACATTTTCGCCGCCGCCCGCAAGACCACGGGACTGGAGTTCGCCATCGGCATTCGGGAGTCGGTGTTCCGGGCTGCCAAACGTTTCGCGGACGAAAAGGCGGATGTGGTGGTCAACGACATGATCTATTATGATTTTTCCGATCCGGAGATTCGTTCTCTGCCGGTGCTGGCCGCGTCAGCCAAACGCAACGAAACCATCGAGGTTCAGGGCAAATATTGGCTCGCGTCGAGCTTTCCCTTGCGGGATTTCAGCGGTCAGGAGATCGGCGCGGTGTTGGTGCTCAATGATGTCAGCGCGCTTTTGGCCGAGTCCCGCGCCGCAACCCGCAACAAGATTTTGCTGATTGTGCTGTTGAGCCTCGGGGCCAGCGTCGGACTGTTCGCCATGATCCGGCTGGTGGTGCTGGTGCCGGTGAAACAGGTGGTGGCCGTGACGGAACGGCTGGCCCGTGGCGATCTGACCGTGGCCCTGGATCAGGGGCGCAAGGATGAATTCGGGGTGCTGTTTGGCGCCATGGAGACCATGGTGCGGCAATTGCGGGGTTTGCTCACCGGGATCGTGGCGCATGCGGGTCAATTGACCGGCAGCGCGGCGGAACTCAACCGCGTGGCCGAAGAGTTGACCCGGGGGGCCGGAGAACTGCGGCTGAAAGGAGAAACGGGGCTGAATTTCGGCAGTCAGTTGAACGCGGATATGTCCGGCGTGGATGGGGCGGTGCGGGCCATGGCCGGCTACATGAACGAGGTGCTGTGTTCGGCCCAGGAGATCAACGACAACATGGGCACCATCTCGGCTGCGGCGGAGCAGGCCAGCGCCAGTCTCGGGACTGTGGCCTCGTCGGCGGGGGCCTTGTCGAATGGCATGAGCGGCGTGCTCGGGGCCTCGGAGCGCTCCAGCGAGAACATGGTGCAGGTGGCCTTGTCCGTGGATGCCATGAACACCTCTTTGGCCGGCGTGCGGGAGCGCTGTTCCGAGGCCGCGACCGTCTCCGAGGAGGCCCGTATGGCTGTGGAGGCCAATGGCGAGGTGATGGTGCGTCTGGTGGATTCGGTGCGGGAGGTGAGCACCGTGGTGGGCTTGATCCAAAGCATTGCCGAGCAGACCAACATGCTCGCCTTGAACGCGGCCATCGAGGCGGCGGGGGCGGGGGAGTCGGGCAAGGGATTCGCGGTGGTGGCCAACGAAGTCAAGGAGTTGGCCCGTCAGACCGCCCACGCCACCGGAGAGATTCATGGCCGCATCGATCAGATCCAGGACCACATGGAGCAGGTCAACCGGGCCATGGAAGGGGTGAATCATCGGGTGCATCGCATCCGCGAGGTCAATGGCGAGATTCTGGATGCCATGGTGGAACAGTCCCGCACGGTCAACGAGATTTCCGGCTCCATGGACGCCGCCGCCGGGGAGACGGAATCGGTTTCGCGGCTGGTGGGGGAGATCACCCGTGAGGTGGAAGAGGTGAGCCGCAGCGTGCAGGAAATCTCTTTGGGTATCGACGAGGTGACCCGCAATGTCTCCGCCGCTTCGCAAGGGGTGGACGGCATGACCCGCTCGGTGGAGAAGACCTCGGCCCATGGGGAGGTGATCGGTACTGCCGTGGATGGCACCATGCAGCGGGCCGGTGATCTGTCGGGCCATATGGAAGAGATTCTTACCTCGGCGGAACGGATGCGGCTGATCAGCACCACGGTCACGCAACGGGCCAAGGTGGCGGAAGAGATCGCGTCGGTGCTCAACGAGGAGTTGCACCAGTTTCATTTGTAAGGGGTGGAGGCGACAGGCCGGTTTGTGTTATGCAGGCAGTCCGTCCAGCCACTCCCCCAGACACAATCCCCCCTGGACTTCCAGGGCCGGAGCGAGTTGTCGGGTTTCCTCCCGCAGTCGGGGAATGGAGATGCCATTCTTGTTCAATTCGATGGTGTTGCCGATCAACCAGGATTCCAGCCGCGCCCCCTGGATTTCCGGATGGCACTGAAACGCCAGGGCGTGTTCGCCCCAGCGGAAGGCTTGATGGGCGTAGTTGGCCGAAGAGGCCAGCAGCGTGGCTCCATGGGGCAGATCGAAGGTGTCCCCGTGCCAGTGAAGCATGGAGGTTTTGTCCGCCGCCAGATGACGCAGGGATGAGCTTTGGCCTTCCGGGGTGATGGTCAGGGGTTGCCAGCCGATCTCCTTGACGGGTCCGGGATAGACCCTGGCCCCCAGTGCCTTGGCCATCATCTGGGCACCCAGACAGATACCCAGGGTGGGTCGGTCCGCCGCGAGGCGTTTTTTCAGCAATGCCAGTTCAGCGGTGATGAAGGGATAGGTTTCTTCTTCATACACCCCGATCGGTCCCCCCAGCACCACCAGCAGATCCGGCAGCAGAGGATCGATGCGCGTCAGATCCTCGATGCCCGCTTCAACATACCGGATCTGGTAACCCCGCCCCCGTGTCAGTTCGGCGAAGCTGCCCAGATCCTCGAACATCACATGGCGAATGGCATAAACGGTTTTCATTCCGGCAACGCTCCCGTCGGACCTCTCCACAGTTGATCAGCCTTGGACGCATCCCGCTGATCCCATGGATCAGGAATGCCACAATCATGCCATGGGATGGTGTGGGGGTATGAGGTTGACAGGAAAGCGATAGGGGGTAGACAGTGTTTGGAATGGGTGATTAATCTTTGAGCATGATGTGTTGAGAAACAGAGCAGATGCCTCCTGTTGTTTTCCATGCTTTTGGGTGAGAATGGGTTTGAAAAGATGTGTATCCGTGTGTATGATGACATCTCATGAACACCACAGACCTGATCAGGATTCTTGAAAAGGATGGATGGCAACGGGTCCGGGTGGCAGAGAGTCACCACCAGTTTAAACATCCATCCCGATCGGGTTTGGTCACAGTCCCGCATCCGCAAAAGGATCTTCCCCCCGGAACACTGCATGCGATCCTCAAACAGGCAGGTTTGAAATGAGCCTCACCTTTCCAATCGCCATCGAACCCGGAGACCAGCACCACGCATTCGGTGTGGTGGTTCCGGATCTTCCCGGTTGTTTTTCTGCTGGCGATACCATGGAAGAGGTGTTGGTGAAAGCCAGAGAGGCCATTTTGATGCATTTGGAAGGCATGATCGAGGAAGGCATCGAATTCCCGGCAGTCAAATCGATTGAACAGCACATGACCAACCTTGAGTTCGCCGGGTGGATTTGGGCCATGATCGCGGTGGATGATATCCGGGAAACGTATCAGCCCATTCGCGTCAACATCACCATTCCCAAACATTTGCTGAATCGAATCGACAGGCATGCCACGACCCGACATATGACCCGATCCGGATTGTTGGCCGATGCGGCGCGTCAGTTGCTGGAGATGGCAGACTGACTTTCTTTTTGAGACACGCTTTTCACGACGGCACGGAGCGATCATGAACCGGAACCTGATTCTGTATGCCC